>NZ_JCAKNA010000035.1:0-21633 GCF_059515885.1 Acinetobacter sp. FY683
AAAATACCTCTAAATTAAAATAAAAAAAATTTAAGAAAAAAATAAAAAAACTTGAAATTTAACCCAAAAAGATATTTTATATAGATTGAAATTATTACTTTTATTACTACGATGAAAACAATACAAGAAGTGAGAGACGATTTTGAAGCTTCGAATACAACTATTTCAGAGTGGTGTATTCAAAATAACTTCTCACGAGAACTCGTTTATAGAATTTTAAATACTAATAGATTACCTAAACGTGGTGAAAGCAAAAAAATTGCTATCGCACTTGGTTTAATACATGAGGAGAAAAAAGAATGACTTAAAAAAATAAAGCGGATTCAATGAATCCGCTTTACCCGTTTGCAATCAAGAGATCACTAACTGTGAGATTTTTAGTATCTCCTGATTGCATTGTTTCGTCAAGCATTGAGCAATACTGTCTAGTTTGCTCAATGGTTTAACTCATCTCAAAAATGTGAAAAAACTATGCAATTAAATTATACTGAAGAAAAGCTACAAAAACTAAACCATGGGTTACTAGAAAAATTTAACGATGTTTTTACAAAAGAAAAGCATGTTTCATCAAAGTTTATAGGTGAACGTCGTATAAATTCACGACCTGGTAGCCGTATTTCCCTATTTCCAAGTGTGAAAAACAATGAACTCGTCTGCCTTGAAAGTAATTTAGAGTTGGCTCATGCCATATATCTAGAGCGTGACGAAGATGTATTACAGTACCGAACACAAGCAATCACAATATTCTTAGATGAGAAGAAGTTTATAATTCCAGACTTCTTAATTAGAACAATCAGTGGTTTTGAAGTTCATGAAATAAAACCTTGTATTGAAACTATACCGAAAAAAACGCTTGCTCGATTAGATTTAGCCAAAGAGATTTTAAGCCACTACAATATTGATTATAAAATTTTCGATCAAAAAACTTTATTCTCAAAAAACACTATCTATCTTCTTAACGCTAGTTACCAGCGAGCTAATTCTAAAGCGATCAATCAATTTGAGTTAAAAAAAGCAGAAGAAGTAATTAAAAATAAAAAAATTGAAGATATATTTACCCTATACAAATTAATGAAAGCAGAAAATATAGATCCAATAATAGCTGACCATCTTGTTTTTTATAAAAATGCTCTAGGAGTATAATTATGAAAAATAATTTTAAAATAAATATTGGTGATCGAATAAAATACCTCAGTGAAATATATGAAATATGCTACACAGATAGTGAAGAAATTAGATATTCCAACTTCATTAGCGGAAAAATGTATTTCATCAATAAGTCTGATTTGATTAATAAGATTATCAATGGCGATATGGAATTAACATCTATTTATCTGCCTGATAAAAATAAAAATCAAATTCTAGAGATACACGAAATTAATAAATATTTAGAATATATTTTTCAAAACAAAATCCCATGCTCTACAAAACAACTTAAATTAGCAATTGAAATCATTGTCGAAAGAAATCCTAGTTTGAAAAAAATTTCAGCAAGTACATTAGCAAGATATATTAAAAAATTTAAAGAAGGATCAAATACTTATAGTAAATTCAACCACACATCCAATGGTAATAAAAGCTTACGATTTTCATTAGAAATTGAGCAAATTATTACTGATGTAATTTTTCAAATCATTATCAAAAAAGAAAGTTTTAATCCTTCAGATGCATACCTAATGATTAAGGAGAAAATTATTGCTCTCAACTGCAATGCAAAAATTCCTTCTCTACGAACCATATATCGACGCTTCAACAGACTCGATCCATATTTAGTGACAAAATATAAAAAAGGATCAAGAGAAGCAAAGAAGAACTTTCATGCTTCTGGTCAAAGTATAAATTCCCCGAATTTGCTCACAATCATTGAAATCGATACTCATATGATTGATTGCATTCTGATAGATAAACATGGAAACACACTTGGCAGACCTTATTTATCTGCTGCAATAGATATATACACTCGGGCAATCATAGGCTGGCAACTATGCATGTTACCTCCATCTGCCACAAAAACTTTACTCACTCTGAAAGACATGTTATTAAGACCCCATAGAGGCCTGATGGGAGGTATTCCAACTATCATCATTCCTGATAATGGTTGTGAATTTAATAATAATGCTCTAGCTAACTTTTGTAACAATTTTAATATTACAAAATCAGAATCTCAGCCATATGAGCCTAACAATAAACCACATATTGAAGGCTTTTTTAAAACCCTAAATCAAAATTTTATTCACAAACTAAAAGGAACAACTTATTCATCCCCAAAAGAACGAGGAGATTATGATTCTGTCAAAAATGCCTGCTATACGATAGAGAATTTACGAGATCTATTAAATGAGTGGATTGAAAATATTTATCATAAAAGCATTCATTCTGGTACCAACCAAAGGCCTGAAAAAATGTGGAATGAGGCTTCAAAAATCTTCCCCAATTTCATCATTCCTAAAATAGAAATTGAGAAAAAATGTAGAAGCGTCTTTCAATATAAAATACATAAAGGCCAGATTAATCTAAAAGGTCTTCGCTATAAATCTCATGCACTTTCAACACTTCATAATCATTTTAAAGAAAAGGTGACGATTTATGTGAATACACTAGATCTTAGCTCTATCTATATACAAGACCCATATGATTCAAACAATCTCATTCAAGCCGACTCCATTTTCCCTGAAGCAACACAAAATTTAAGTCTTGCTGAATGGATAGAAGCTAAAACTATATTGCGTGAGAAATATAAAGTTGATCCAGATGAAATTAAAAATGAAGAGCTTTTATTCTTAGCTCGTATCAATTTTTTACATACAATCGAAACTCTAAATAAGAGAAATAAACGTTTTAGGCAAATAAAAAATGATTTACCTCAATTAATAAAACACGCTGAAGATAAGTTAAATCTAACAGTTGAAAGTGATCAAAAAGAAGAAATCAACAACATGATTAATGATTCCTTTGAAACAGATATGACTTCTAGCTTTTCACCTGCTCTCTTAGCTAATTTTTTTTATGAAGAGGTGAATTTCGATGACTAATTTAAATATTGAGAAACTATCCCCCTTAAGAAACTTTGTTTGTCATCACTCTAATTTTGCAAATGCATTAACCTCTATTGAAGAATGCATACAGATAAGCTACATGAACAAACAGCCTATTGGTTCATTACTACTAGGCGAGGGTGGTGTTGGTAAATCTACAATATGTAGGCTCATTAAAAGCAAATATAAGCCATATAAACATATTGATAATAATTTTGAAAAGCTAATCGTTCCAGCATTTTATTTTCCCGTCCCATCCCCAATCACCATTAAAAGTTTGGCGATAAGAATGCTAGAAGAGTTAGGCTGCCTTGATCAAAAAGGTACAAGCGAACAAATTAATTATCGGCTACGCATCTTATTAAAGGAATGTGAAACAAAACTTATTATGCTTGATGAGTTCCATCATATTTACACTTCTAACGCACAAAAAAACAAAACCTCTGAGAGTGTTGCTAATTGGATAAAAACTCTAGCTGATGAAACAAAAATTTCGATTTGCTTAGTTGGTTTACCAAGTATCCAAAATAATCTATTTTTTGATACGCAATTAGCCAGACGCTTTTCTCATGTACTTAAACTTAATCCTCTAATCTTAAATGAAAGTATTGAGAAATCAACGCTCACACCTTTCTTAAAACAAGTCTCAAACTTTCTATCAAAAAAATTAAAGTTAACGTTTGAACCAGAAATTTATAGCCCTAATTTAGCTAAATGTATCTTTTTAGCTACTAGCGGTTATCAAGCCTATGTTATGCAGCTTATTTATCATAGTTGCTTAAATGCAATGAATAGCAACCGTTCTACTGTTGTTATTACTGATTTTTATGAAGCGTATGCTAATAAAGGTCTTATATACAAACCCATGACATCAAAAGATATTTTTCTATTTCATTCTATCTAATTATATAAAAGCATTACTACATATGAAACTTACACATAATCCTATTCCCCATGCCGATGAAAACATTTTGAGTTTATTTTTACGAGCTTCTTATGCCAACGGCTATCAAACTCCTAAACAAATGTTAAATCGTTTTAAAATACCTATATACACATCTTCATATAATGCCATTGCATCTGATATCGAAAAATGTAATGTAATTATTGAAAATTTAAATCTTACTCCAAATGCATCAAATCTAGTTATTGGCACAGTCCCACCGACCTCACAATACTATTATTGGACTACAACCCATAAGCTCCACGCTCCCCTAGTCAATATTAACTTAAATAAGTTTTGCCCAAGTTGCCTAGATAGCTATGGTTACTGGAAAAAAAATTGGTCACTAGTTCCAATAACTACATGCTTAGAACATCAAATTGATTTAATTAATAATTGCCCAGTTTGTAATACTTATTTAGATGCGAGTCGGAATTCATTATTTATTTGCCAAAAATGTTCTTTTGACTTAAGAGCATCACATCAGTCTGTATCAACCGAAGAAGAAATAGCTTTGAACAATTGGTTTTTGACTAAATTAAATTTAAACAAAGATAATTTCAGTAGAATTTTTTTTGATATATGGAGCGCATTAAATGATTACTTTAGTAGCTTAGATATTGAGAAAGAACAAATAGATATTTTAAGTTTATGTTATGCCTACATTGAGGACCAAGATTATTTTTTAGAAATATTTATGGCCGAAATTGAAAAAAATTTAGTTTTTTCTCATCCAAAAATTCAGCTCTTACCCTTTTTGAAAAAGAAAAAATACTTTTCTGAAAGTATCATCAATCCTATTATTTCTAAATACAAAGGATATTCGCAATATGCAACTAAACACATTGATTCCACACTCAATAAAAATGATACGTTATTGGTATTAGATACTTGTTTTAGAACATTAAAAAAGAAGTTAGAAACAGGCTCTCTATCTCATGATCAATTGTATCAATGTAAAAAAAATACCTTTTCAAGTAAAATTATTGAAAATTGGTTAATTAACCATGACTACCATACGACAGATAGATACAATTCACTCCGATCTCCTATCACTACAGATGAGTCCAAAAATTATTTTAGTATCCATGAAATAAGTAATCTTTTTGGAATATCTGGCGATCTCACGAGAGCCTTTGTTCGAAATCCTAATATCCCTCGTACAAGAAAATTTTTAATTAATCATTCAAAAACATGTGTCAGTAAACAATTCATTTTAGACTTCAATGATACTTATATTTTTCCGTCAACGCTTGCCAATCAATTGAGTGTTCCTGTAATGACTATAAGAGATAAACTCTCTTTTCTAAATATCCATTCAGCACCTTTAAGTGAACCATCAACGCCCTTTTACTATCGAAAGGATGTTCAACACATCACCAAAGAGATACTGATGAATATAAATCAGTTTCCAAGTCGTGCAGGAAGAAGAAAAAAAGGTGTGATTGTTGAAAATAAAAATACTATTGACCTATCTTCTGCTGCTACAGCATTAAACTTATCTGAACTTCAAACTGCTCATTTAATTAGAACAGGTCTACTAAAGGCTGAATTCGATAAAAAGCCATATCGTATTTATAGAAAGAGCCTAAATCGTCTGTTGCAACGAAAAAATGATCCCTCTTATATCAGTTTAGAAGACGCTCTTAAGGCCCTAAGCTTGACGTTAAGAGAGTTAGACAAAAACTGGGTAATGACTGGATATCTTTCAATTATAAAAATAGGCTACTGGAAATTAATAGAGCTTAAAAAGTTCCAATATGTGCAAGATATTCATAAATCTTTTTTTACTGCTTCACAAGCTAATGCATATTTAAGGATGCACAGAACTCATATCACAAACCTAGTTAAGCAAGGCTTAATTAAATCCCACATTTTTGGGCACCACATCTATTCTATTAGACTATTCAAAAAAGAAGATGTAGAACAATTAAGAATAAATTTAAAAGGGAGAAGCGAAAAATCTTAACTTTTGAGTCAAAATTTTGAAGAAAATCGCACTCATTATGACCAAATCAACTGAGATTCAAAGTCACAAAAAAATACTGAGCATTTGATTTAATTAAAATAATAAATCTCACCTTATATGTCATTTAACGCAAGAAATCCCGTCTTAATGACGGGATTTTTATACTTATCAAATCAACCATATTTACGTGCAAAATCTTCATCGCTCGTACATAAGTAAATAATGAACTCAATAAATGCAACAATTGCAGGAATAAACGTCCAACAGAAAAGCAGGTAAACAATCCCCCAACCTATTTGTCCCAAATAGAACTTATGAATACCAAAACCACCTAAGAAAAATGCCAATACAGCAGCAATAATTTTACTCTTTTCCCCAACTTGAGTGAATGTATTACGCTGCCCACCAATCAGGAAAATTTCTATAGCTTCGTTTTGTCCTGAAACTTGAAAATCAACTTGCTGTCCTTTAATAGGTGCAATTTGCTCATTCCAAGAGCTTCCAGAAAAGGAATAGCGACTTTGGTCATCGCCACTAATAATTCCCTTATTCCCCTGAACTGAATAATCTAAAATAATGCCTTTCATTGTTGTTCTCTTTGGATTTAATTATTTGAATCTTTATTACTTATATAAAAAAATGATCAACTTTTCAACAAAAAAAAGCCCTCAAATGAGAGCTAATTTCTAGCTTGCTTTTAGAATGTGAATCCTATATTCAAGTTCACACGATATAACCATTGATCTGAATATTTAGAGCCTGCACCCGTTGTTAAACCTGTACCATTTTGTGCACCACCTAAAATATTGGCATTTTTACCCCATGTATAATCTGCCCATACCATAAACGGTTTTGCAATAAACATTGCACCTGTTGTATTCATTTGTGAAGCATTCCAATCACTTTCAGATTTGTGGAAATAGCTATAATCGTTATAGAAACGAATCGCTTTTAACATTCCCATATCTTTAATAGGTAAAGTATAGGCAAGGTTTACACTACCTACTGTACCCTCAGAAGCAATGAAATAAGAAGGTGTTAAGCCATTTGCACCCATAAGCGTCATACGGTTATCAACACCCGTAGGATTTTTTGCATCATATTCATAATGAATGACAGAAGACTGCAAATTCCAACGTTGATATTCACTATTGGTATGTAAACCTAAAGCATGGTAATTACCATTGTCTTTCGTGGTTGTATTGTATAACTCAGATACAGCACCAGACACACCAATTTCATGTTTACCAAAGTTTTTAGTTGTAAACTTATGTGCTACGCGAGCATTAAATTGGTTATGTTTTTCATTTTGGTATTTAGATTGAAATGGTAAATGGTTTTCATCAAAATCATCATAAGTACCAGATTCTGGTGAATAACGTAAGTTCGCAGCTAACATTCGTGGATAGTAGCCTAGCTTAATATCCCAATCTGCATTATTAAAATTCCAGTTCAGACCCGGCGCAATATTATTACCGTAACCCAAGAAAAATGGTAAATGATATGTCCAGCCATTTTGCGGGTATGGATAAAGTGCAAATGGTTTATAAACTAAACCTGCTTCTATGCTTTGGTTTTTATCAATGTTGTAACCCACATATGCTTTTTCAACAGATGTCATTTCTTGGTCTTGAATGATAGGGCTAGCATTTAAATAAAAATCACCATACTTTCCTTTCAAGTCTAAACGGAAAATATCAAAATCTAGCTTTCCAGCACCACGGTTTTTACTTTCTTCCCACTGTTCATAACGATGGTTAAAACGTATAAGACCACCCACTTTAAATGAGTTTGCTCCATCTTCACTTTTCCATTCTAATAAATCATCTTTAGCGTGTAATAACGAGCTACTCGATGCCATCATGAGTAAAATTGAAGTACCTAATAATGCTTTTTTCATGTTAACCCCTTCATGCAAAACACAAGAGTTTTATATATAAAACAATGTTTACATTAGATTTTATTTAAAAAAAATTAGCTAAATCCTTAGCTAGTGGCGTTTATTCTTCAATCTGCTTCCTCTGGATAAAGCATATTGAAGATTTTTTCAGTCAGCCGTCCATGTTCTGACAAAACTTTCTGAAGAATTCCTTTTACATCTTAAGTTTGAAGCAAATGTTTGCTTTTAGACCTCAGCATTTTCCACAAAGATGTTTTAAATTTTTCGCATGAAGTTCGTTTTTCTTGGTCAATCTTTGCTATTTTTTAATATCTTTAAATACAATTTAAAGTACCAAATATTTCTGTTTCACTTCTTGTGAAGCAAACAATCTCAACATTTGGAAACTGAATACCCATCGAGATGAATATTCAGATTTTTAGGGAATTTAAAAATAAATTAGTACAATTTTTTTTGTGGTGGACCCGCAAATTTAAGTGGACCAATCGAGTTCATATCTAGCTCAATCACTGCTGGACCATTCAAATCAATGGCTTCTTGAATTGCTGTTTTGAATTCTTCAGCACTGCCGACTTTCCAACTTTTCACGCCCATCGACTCACCTAACAATTTATAATCGGGTGTATGAAGTTCATTGAAATATTGACGGCCACCGAAGTAGTTGTTTTGAATGCCACGCATTACCCCATAACCACCATCATTCATAACCATCAGTACCATGTCAGTATTTTCTTGCGCCATTGTTGCAATTTCGCCAATACCAAGCATTAAACCGCCATCACCCACTAAACCCACGACTTTTTTCGTTGGATTCGCAATAGATGCACCAATTGCATGTGCAAGACCTAAACCAATCGCGCCTGCAAGTGAGTGAATATTTTTATTTGGTGTTTGCACAGGGAATAAACGGCTACCCCATGTGCTACCTGACATCGTGATGTCACGGACAAAAATGCCGTCTTCTGGCAGTGCTGTACGCAAGTGATCACAAATGAGAGCATATTGATCCATTTGTGTACGTAAAGCATCAATTGCACTTTCACGTGCCGCTTTAATTTCAGCATCGTAAGATGAATCTACTTTTGAAACACCTGATAGTGCATCTACAACACGTGCAAGTGTGTTTTTTGCATCAGCACAAATAAATTGACCAATTTTGTAGTTACGTTGTTGTGCAACAGGGTTTGCATCTACCTGAATAATGTTTTCTGGGAATACAACTGAATACGTCTTGGTTTCGTTACTACGTAAGCGTGAACCCACTACAACAAGTAAGTCTGCATCTTTAATCAGTTGTTCTACTGCTGCTGAGTTATGGAATGCACCCAATGTACGTGGATGGCTATCTGCCAAAACACCACGTGCATGTGTAGATGACACCACTGGAATACCTAAATCTGCAATTGCTTTTACTTCTTCAACTGCATTTAAAGTACCACCACCAATCCAAAATACTGGGCGTTTTGCAGCCTTAATAGCATCGGCTATTACACTTACTTCAACATCTTCAGCGAAAGGAATTTGTAATGCTTTAACAGGACCTAAATTTGCAGGTAAATCAATTTCGGCAGCTTGTACATCAATTGGAATTTCAACACTTACAGGTCCCATTGGAACTGTTGTTGCAACTCGAATTGCTTCACGAATTACACCTACGGCGTTGTCTGGACTTGTAATGCGAAATGCAGCTTTGCTTGATGCTTTTAAGAATGTGAGCTGATCTTTCGTTTCATGAATGAAGCTTGCATCACGATCTAAATATTCACGCTCAACCTGACCTGTTAAATGCAATACAGGGCTGCCAGCATTCATAGCTTCAATAAGTGAACCCACTGCATTACCTGCACCGGCACCTGTACTTGTAAGAGCAACACCCAAACCTGTGAAACGTGAATGTGAATCTGCCATAGTGACACAACCTGCTTCACCACGTGCTGCAACAAAATGCATCTTTTCACGACGACCTACTGCATCTGCAATAGGTAAGTTATGAATAGAAATTACCCCATACATGCTATCTACTTGATGCGCTTCTAAAACACGTGCGATTGCTTCGCCTACATTTACTCTTTCAGTCATTTTGATATTTCCTTAATTCTAATTTCTTAAATCTGTTGCTTTGTGGGCACGTATTAATCTGCCCAAGGATTTGCTTGTTCGTTTAAACCTAAATAAATACTTTTTTGTTGCATATAAGACAGGATACCTAAACGACCTTTTTCACGACCAATACCACTGTCTTTAAAGCCACCAAATGGCGCGCTAATCGAGAATTTTTTATAGGTGTTAATCCATACAGTACCAACTTCCAAAGTACGGGCTATTTTCCATGCTTTACGATAGTTTTCTGTCCAAATACCTGCTGCTAAACCAAAGCAGCTATCATTTGCTTGTTCAATTAAATTTTGCTCATTGTCATAAGACATCACTACAAGAACAGGTCCAAAAATTTCTTCTTGGCATGTTTGAGCACTATTGTTTAAGCCTGTAATAATGGTTGGTTTGTAGAAGCTACCTTTTGCAAATTCACCGTCTGTAATTGCTTCACCACCTGTTACAACTGTTCCACCCTCAGATTTCGCAAGCTCTACATAACGATGAACAGATTCCAAGTGCTTTTCGTTAATAAGTGAGCCCATGTGAACATTTGGCGTTTCAGGATGACCTACTCGTAAGCCTTCTGTAATTTCTACAAGGCGTTTTAAAAATTCGTCATAAATAGACTTATGAATAAATAAACGTGAACCTGCGATACAAGCCTGACCTGCTGAACTGAAAATTCCGTAAGCAATGCCTTTTGCTGCAATTTCAATATCTGCATCTGGGAATACAATTGTTGGAGATTTACCACCTAACTCTAACGATGTTGTAATCAGCTTTTCTGCTGCAATATGTGCTAAATGACGACCTGTGGTTGTACCACCTGTAAATGAAATTTTGCGTACAAGTGGGTGTTGTGCAATTGCATCACCAATGACTGATCCACGACCAACAAGTACACTTAAAATGCCTTTTGGTAAGCCCGCTTCTTCAAAGATTTTTGCAAGCTCTAAGGCAATAAGTGATGTTGCTTCAGCAGGTTTTAAAATAACTGCATTACCTGCTGCAATTGCAGGTGCAAGCTTCTGAACCTCACTCGCAATAGGCGAATTCCAAGGTGTAATAGCTGCAATTACACCTACTGGCTCATGTACACTCATGGTCACGAAATCAGGTGCACGTTGTGTCGTTAATTCTTCATTGAATGTTTCACAAGCTGCTGCATTAAAACGTGCAGTAGCTGCAGCACTCATTACTAGTGCGCGTGTTTCAGATAAAGGTTTGCCATTATCACGTGTTTGTAATTTTGAAAGTTCATCTACACGAGATTCAATAATATCTGCCACACGATACAAAATTTTTGCGCGCTCATGTGGGAGCGAGTTACGCCACTCAGGTTTACGCCATGCCTGATCTGCTTTGACAATTGCTTCTTCAACATCTTCTAATGTTGCAGTAGAAATTTCGGCATTCACTGAGTTATCTGCTGGAAATAGGCTTTGAATGACATTTCCACGACCTAGACGCCATTCACCTGCAATATATATTTCTTTTACCATGGCACTTACCTATCCCTTTTAAATCTGAATTGCGTCTACGCTATTACGACATGCACGAATCACACTTAGTGCTGCCAAGGTTGAAGTTTTTGGATTACTCTCTAAAGGCACTCCAATCATTTCAATACTCATTTTCCCAAAGCGACCTTCTGCCACTATGGTGTGTTTGTTTTGACTAATATTTGGATCTACAGTTAATTCAACTTGAGTATCATCCATGCCTACACCAGCTAAAGCGATGGTTGCAGCAACATTGGCATTTGCTGGAAAGTTAAGAGCAGCTTCACGTGCAGTTCCTTTGTAGAACACAGTCGCTTCTTTCACACTGTCTAAATCAATGAGTTTTTCCGCATAGCTTCCACGCCAGCTGTTTGGGCTTTTACAGCCTTTATACGTGACTTTTTCTAAGCCACCTTCTTTAGCTGCTGCAATACCATCAATACCAGCAATTGCACCTGCCAATAAGTGAAGATGTGCACCTGAGTTTTCTGCTATTTTCTGTAGTTTTTCGAAAAATGCCGTGTCAGCTAACGTGCCCACTGAAATTAAGCCAATGCTCCAACCACGTGCTAAAACATGTTCAGCATGTTCTTTCACAGCAGCTTGACCCGCCACCTCAATGACATAATCAGGCTCACCTAAACAGTCATCGACTTTCGAAATGACGTGTACATTTGCTGCAACTTTTTGCTTTACAGCTTCAACACTGCGCTCAGGTACAACAACCCATTTCAATTCAAGATCTTTGGGTAAGTGGCGACATACTTCATTTGCCATTGCACCAAATCCAATCATCATTAACTGTTTCATGAATTCACCTTATAAATGCTTATTAAAGCCGCCAGACACATCAATAGTTGAACCTGTTGTGTATGAAGCCAATGGTGAAGCAAGGAATACTAATGCACGTGCTGGCTCTTCTGGCTTACCTAAGCGTGCCATTGGAATACCCCGATTTTTTGCAATATTGCCAATCCACTCTTCCCAAGACTGACCTTGATCAGAACGCTCTGCAAAGCGGCGTTTCCACTGAGCTGATTCAACCATGCCTAATAAAATTGAGTTCACACGAATGTTGTATTGAGAAAATTCATGTGCCATTGAATGTGTTAAGTTCAATAAAGCTGCGCGTGCAGAAGATGTTGCAATCATGTGAGGTTCAGGTTGCAAAGCAAGTAGTGAATTCACATTAGTAATAGAACCGCTATTTGAATTCTTTAGTGCAGGCAAAAATGCCTTAATTGGATGTAAAACACTAAAGTATTTCAATTCAATTTCATTTAACCAATCTTCATCTTGCGTATTATCGAAGTTTGAAACACGACCTTGACCAGCATTGTTAATAAGTAGATCAACACCACCAAATTTACTTTGAACTTGCTGTGCAAACTTTTCTACATCTGCTTTATCTAGAACATTACACGTTGCTGTAAACACGTTTGCATTAGGATAACGCGATAAAATAATTTCTTTTGATTCTGCTAGGCGTTGTTCATTACGACCACACCACGCGACATTGGCTCCTTCGGCAACAAGCAATTCAACAGTTGCCAGCCCAATGCCCGACGAGCCACCGGTAACTACTGCATTTTTTCCATTCAATTGGAAGCTCATATCCATATCTCACATAAGTGCTTTATTAAAGCGACAATAAAATTTGATTAAATTCTTCTGCTTGGTCGAGATAACTCAAATGACCTGCATCTGCAATTTGGTAGCACTGGTTTAATTTGTATGCTTTTGCCAGTGCTTGAATATCTTTTGCGGGTGTAATGCCATCTAACATTCCCATCACAACGTGTGTATTTGCTTGCTGTTCTTGCAAATACGTTTGAATCGAGTCATAAGCTAATAAATAAGATGCGTTCGTAAATCCATCTAAACTAATTTTTTGCATGACGTCTTCTATAAGTGCCAATACAGCTACTGTTATATGTGCAACTAAATATGGACCACGAGATTGTGCCATTCCTACAGCACCAAGCTCTTTCAGCATTTTTGGTCTTTTTTCAAATACATCTTTTTGCTTTTGTGCATCAAAACCTTTATAGCCTTGCGCTATATTTGCTAATACCAAAGCATTTACAGTTTCAGGATATAAAGCATTGAATGCAGCTGCCTGTAATGCACCAAGAGAATGTCCTACCAAAATTACATCTTTCAAATCCAAAGCATCTAACATACCTTTTAGACGCTTTGCATAATCGGTCGCATTGGGTTCTGATGTTGCTAAAACATCAGACTTTCCATAACCTGGTGCATCCCAAGCAATCAAATGAAAGTGCTGAGCAAGGTCTTGCAATTGCTTAACCCAAGATGCAGAACCAGAACTAATACCATGTAAAAGTACGAGCGTTTGCCCCTGTCCTGCTTCTCGATAAGACTGAGTTACACCGTCAAATTGGACTGTTTTCAATTCAAACTGTGTACTTTGCTCAACTAGATTCATCACTTTCATCCTTACTGAATTAACGCTTAATTTGTGATAATGGGTGCTCAGGTGGATAGTTCGGGATTGTTGGTTTACCCGTACCTAACATCACACACATCAAGGCATCTTCAGTACCTGGGTTAAATAAACCACGGTAAATACCCGGTGGAATTGAAATCAAATCACGCTCTTTTAAACGTGTAGAGAATTTCTCACCTTCATGCTCAATAAAAAGATCAATCTCACCACGAAGCATGAAAAATACTTCTTCCACGTCATGATGAATATGTAATGGACCTTCACATTTCGCTGGTAAAACCATTGTTGAGAATGTGAAGTTTTCAGCAGGTACAGTGTTGTTGTCGCTAGATACACCTGTTGCACCTGTGCCCATATAACGCATTTGTGCACGGCGATATTTCGGATCGTAATCCGCTTGGAATTTCAAAGCATCAAAGTCATATTTACGTGTTTCAAAACGAGCAATACGACCACCAATCCATTCTTCTAAAGATTTATCTTCAGGCTGTTTCCATGATTCAAATTGTTGAGTTGACATGAAACTCACTCCTTTAAGTTTTGGACTGAATCTTGATGACTCAATAAATGATTCAGTCCGTTTATTAAATTTCTTGTTTTCCTATCACCGAGGTGACAAGGCAACTTTTTGTTTTAGTAACGTTTCAACAATGGTGCTAGGAAGAACGACCCCACAACTGCCACAACAGCAAGGAACGTAATACCTAAGTTAAAGCTACCTGTTTGCATCACAATCGCACCAATAATGACTGGTGCTACTGCACTCGCAAAGTTACCTAAACCGTTAAAAATACCGCCTGCTGTTGCACCAACATCTGCCGTCGTTACTCGAGCTAAAAGTGCAAATACTGCTGCTACCCCAAAACCCCAAGCCATTGCGCTTAAAGACATTGCTAAAATAACGACGATTGGGTTGGTCGCGATTACCATGAGGTACATGAAAATACCTGCAACAAATAAACCGCCACTCACTTGAATTGCACGTTTACCTATTTTGTCCGAGAACACCGCACCTACAATTTCACCAATCAGCATGGCAATAAATGGGAAGCTTGAATAAATACCGAACTCTTTAAGATTGAAGCCCTTGTCTTGGATTAAATACGAAGGTACCCAACTGTTAAGACCCCATAGGTATGTCATCAGTGCAATATTAAAAATACAGATCAACCAAAATGCGCTATTGGTGAATAATTTTTTCGTATTTTGTAAATGCTCTTGAAAATTCACACGTTTCTTCACGCCCTCTAAATCAACAGTACGTTTGATTTGTAAGTTACGAAGACCGAAGTAAACTAGTACCATCACGACTAGCGTAAGTGCAGCCATAACAAAGAAAGTTGTATGCCATTCATAATGTGCCAGTACGTAAGCAGTAATTGGGAAACCTAAGAAGGCACCAATTGGTGTACCAAGAAGGAACATTGTTGAAGCACGTGCTTGCTGACGATCTGTATACGTCTGCTTCACGATGGTATATGCCAAAGCAAATAAAGGACCTTCAGCTAAACCAAGTAATACACGTAGTACAACAAGTGTTGTGAAATCTGTTGTGAAGCCCATAATCAACATGAGTACACCCCATGATGCTACGCTCCACATCAACATTTTTTTAGGACAGAAAATATCGCCTAAAAAACTTAAAAACATAGATGAGAAACCATAAGCTAATAAGAAGCTCGTCATGAGCCATCCAAGTTTAGCTTTATCGTGACCAATCCCCATCACATCAAGAAAAGTTTGATCTGAGAACAAAACCGCAATACTGATTTTGTCAAAAAAAGCGAGAACAACGCAGATCATTAAAATGATTGCTGGTGTCCAATGTTTTATGCCTGTTTTTTCTTCACTTTCCATTATACATTCCTTCGAGTACGTGCTCAGTGAGTTCTCATACGCCGCTTATTTCAATTTCATCAAATTAAAATCTAGATCTTGTAGTTGTTGTGGATCGAGCACAGTAGCGTTTGCTAGCCATCTTTTTGCGAGCTTTACTAGTTTTGCTTCATTCACGGCAATCATATTGATGAGTCGATTTTGATCATCGAGATAGAAAAAGCTTTGTTGAGTAGAATTTGTTTTACGTATGACCACCTGTGAAGTTTTTTCAGGTTGATACGTCCCCAAAATTTGAATATTGCATTGATATTGATCTGACCATAACCACGGAACATCTTGGTAAGAGGTCAGTTCACCTAACATAGATTTTGCCGCGGAGATTGCTTGGTTTTGTGCGTTAGCCCAAGACTGAATGCAATAACCTAAAGCAGGATGAATCGCCACATCTCCAGCAGCATAAATATCTACATTGGAAGACTGACCAAACTCATTTACAACGATGCCGTCTTTCACATCAAGTTCAGCTTCTACGGCTAACTCTTTAGAAATTTCAGCACCTGCGCCAACCACTACACAATCAAAAGTTGCATGACCCAAAGGTCCTGCATGAATTTCTACTTGGTTTTGGTCAACTTCATTCAGACTCAACTCTGTTGCATTTAAATGGATTTTTGTCCCTGCTTCTTCATGTAAAGCTTTTAAAAAATCTGAAATTTCTGGGCTTACACTTCTGGCACAAAGACGAGAACCATATTCAAAAATCTCAACATTTTTACCTTGCTTACGTGCTGTTGCAGCAATTTCCAATCCGATCCAACCACCACCAATCACAGCAACATTTTCAGCAGTTTTGAATTGTTCTGCCAAGGTATGGCAGTCTTGAATATCTCGTAAGGTGTATACATTTTTAAAGCTTGCCCAATCTGCAACTGGAATACGCGCACGACTTCCTGTTGCAATGAGTAACTTGTCATAGGCAAGTGCTTTACCACTTTGCAAATGTACACATTTATCTTGTTTATCAATTTTTACAGCCAAATCTGGTTTATGCCAAATCACTGAAAACTCATCAACTTGGTCTGGTGAAAATAGATTTAAGCTTTCCACAGTTGCTTCTTTCGAAAGCACCTGCTTAGACAAAGGAGGACGCTCGTAAAAAACACTGTCCTCATTAGACACAACATGAATTTCACCGTTATATCCCTGATTGCGAAGTGTATGAACGGCCCATCCTGCGGCTTGCCCTGCACCTACAATTACAATTTTATTCATGTTGATCTCCCTATCTATTTTCCGATTACGCTGGCTTTACTTGGCGACGTGTTTCATGATCTAAACCACCCTCAATCGCCCATTCTGTAAAGAGTTCTAGACGATGTTCTTCTTCACGTGGCTGCCATTCTTCGGTCAAATAATCATCATTTGTGTAATATTCAAAAGCGCCGCCTAATGGTGAATTTACATACCAGAAATACGCAGATGAAATAGGATGACGACCCGGACCAATAAATGTTGACCATTGCTGACGGTTCATACTTAAACCACCACCAATCACTTCATGAATATCACGAACAACAAAGGCAACATGATTCAAACCAGCAGGTTTATTTGGAATCGAAAGTAGGAACAAATCATGGTGAAAGCCTTCACCACGACAGCGTAGGAAAGCACCTCTATTTGTATAGGCATCAGATAAATGAAAACCTAATTTTTCGATATAAAAAGCTTGGGTTGTTTTTAAATCTGGTGTGAAAAATACAACGTGACCAATATCTACAGGCTCAGCTTTTTCATAAACAGGGCTTGCCGCATTTACGCGTTGAACATTACCAAATTGGTTAATACCTTCTGTACGTGCTTGTGCAACGTCTTTAGTAATTGTTTTTTCAAAAACAATGGTCATGCCATTTGGATCAAGACATTCAACCTTACTTTCAGTTGCATTGAATTTCGGTTCAGCAGAAAGTTTTGCTTTTAAAGCCTCAAGGTCTTGATCGCTTTCAACACCCCAAGTCACTTCACGCAATGTAGAACCCGCTTCAATTGCTTCAGGTAAACGCTCATCAGCTATATCAAATAAGTAAATTTTGCAGCCATTTTGCGTTTGATATAAATCTGCACCCTCAACATCTGAAGTAGATGCTTTTAGACCAAAATCAGCTAAAAATGTGTTTGCTTCTACTCGGTCTTCAACACCAAATTTTAGAACTTCAATACCTGTAATCATGTGTTGCTCCTTAATTAAATACAAAGCCGCCATTCACAGGAATATTTTGTCCCGTCACAAAAGAAGACATATCTGAAAGTAGATAAATCGCTGTGCCGTTTAAATCCTGAGGATGTTGTTGACGTTGTATTGCTCTTCCATTGACATACAAATCATGACGAGCTTGAGGTACATATTCCGTTGCTTCTACAAGCGTTAAACCAGGGCTAATCGTGTTAACACAAATATTGTCTTCACCCAATTCACGTGCCATAGAACGTGTCATTGAAATAATTGCACCCTTGCTTGCGATATACGCCATTAAACGTGGTGCACCCCACAAAGCTGTATCTGATGCAATATTGACAATTTTTCCTGCACCCGAAGCTTTTAAATGAGGAACACATGCTTGCGTTACTAACCAAGTGCCCTTCACATTTACAGTCATCACTCGATCCCAAAGATCTTCGTCATATTCCATAAGGGTTACGCCACCTACACCTGTTGCAAGTGCGGCACAATTAATCAAACCATCTAAACCATTTAATTTTTCAACTGCTTGAGCAACCGCTTGTTGAATTGAGGCCTTTTGACTTAAGTCAATTTCAACCGCTGAAACATCGAAACCCTGGGCAGATAATGCAGATGCTTCTTGTTGAACTAAATCAGCCAAAATATCTGCCATCACAACCGATGCACCTGCTTCAGCAGCAGCTTGGGCGAAATCACGCCCTAAGCCACGTGCAGCACCTGTTACAAGAATGCGTTTGCCCGCTAAAATTGGCAGATTAGCCATTAGACGCTTCCTTCATTTCAATACGGTTTTCAACTTGAGATGACTGAAGTGCAGCAAACTTTTTAAGTTGTTTTTCTGCTTCTTTTTTCATTAAGCGACGTAAGCGAGATAAACCAACATCGTGCTGATATAAGAACTCGTGTTTACGTGCATTTGGTGCGAGGTTTTCTAAAATAATACGATCTTGCTCCAATACATCCCAATGCAATTGTTCTAAATGATTGCGGTATAAGAAGCGCCATACATTACGTTGCCAGCCTGAAACTTTTCGACAACGCCAGAAGAATACGCGTGTATTGTTTTCATCAATTGGCGTTGCAAAACCAACAATCCAGAATTCACCACCTGGACCAAATGACTTGCGATAAGGAATAGATAAACGTAACCAAGCAGCCCCAGTTTGACCGTATTCAACCCAGTCAAAGTTCACACCTGTTTGACCTTCTTTTTCAAAAACAAAACCATCTTTCGTTGGACGATGTTTCATTTCTGCTGTTTTTTCACCATCTGCCATTGAGTGCGATGTGCAATGCAAGTAAGTACCATGCATTGGATCCATTACGTTATCGACTGCATATTGATGGTTTACCTTCCAATCTGCCATGCAAAGGAATGAACTCCATTCTTCGCTTGCAAGCTGATCTGGTAAAACAAGTTCAGCTGGTGCTTCATTCGCATCAATACCAAACCAAATAAAGATTGCACCATGTAACTCTTGGACTTGATAAGTTTTTACACAGTCACTGCCTTTTAATGGGCAATCATGAACAGCTGGTACATCTTCAACAACACCATCATGGCGAACTTCAACACCGTGGTACCAACAAGCAATACGATTACCAAGATTCCAACCTAAAGAAAGACGTGCACCACGGTGTGGACAGCGATCTTCCAATGCATGAACTTGACCTTTATCATCGCGCCATACAACAATATTTTCGCCTAAACGTGTAATACCAACTGGATTTGAACCTACTTCCCAACTTGCCAATACTGGATACCATTGGTCACGTAAACCAAGATCTAAATATTGTTCAACATTCATCTCTGCAATAGTCATCATGATGTCCTTATCTGTTAATAACCTAAACGTTGCATCTCAGTTGAAAAGCTTTCAACCGACCATAGATCGCCAGATTCATCTCTAAATCCTTGATCATTTAATGCATTCACTAAGTCACCTAATTCAGTTACACCATTGGTGAATGCAGAAATTAAATGCTGAACAAAATCTTGCTCATACGGGCTTGGCACTTTGTAACGGTTTTGCCAAACTAAATGTTCAACCTGACCTGGAATTTGAATGTTATTGATACCTGCATCGCTTGAAGGTGTTGCATTAATCCATCTAGCTAGCTTTTCGTTGTATTGTTTCATTTGATTTCTTCCCTAATAATTAATTCTTAAAGCTGAACTTGAATTTCTTCGTTTTCAACTCTTACGGGATATGTACACAGATCACGACAGCCAGGACCACTTTCCAAACGTCCAGTCGGAATGTCAAAAATGGCTTCGTGCAATGGGCATTCAACGGTGGAATCTTCAATGAATCCTTCTGTTAGTAATGCGAATGCATGAGGGCAAACGTTTTCAATTGCGAAATACTTTTCTTCAATGAAAAAAATACCAATCTTTTTTTCATTGATCTCAATTGCTTTTGGTTCTTCCTCTGCAACCTCGTCCACTTTACAAACAGATATCCAATTCATGAGACCACCTCCATGTTTTACCAACAAAACTTTATTTAATATTTAAAACATACAATCAGAATAGTCTTTAATCAAAATAAATGTCAATTAATATATAAATTGCATTTTCAAACACTTATATTTATTTTATATATTGTTACGTTTTATATACGTTAAATTGTTTTATATACAAACATTGTGCACTTTCGTTTTCAACGATAAAATATGGTGCATAAATTCCATTTTCGGTGTGAATAGACAGGTAAAGGCAAACTATTTAATGAATACTACTGAAACAGAAACTGTAGCGGATCAAGACACAAACAAAAATGAAGACCGATATATCGTTCCTGGTTTAATGCGTGGATTAGCAATTCTTGCGCTATTTAATGAGCACAATCAGGAAATGACAATTTCTGAAATTGCTGAAAAATTAGATGTAAACCGCTCAAGTGCTTTTCGTTTAATTTACACCTTAGAATCTTGCGGATATTTAAGAAAACTTTCACAAAAAACCTATGCCTTAGACAGTAATATCATGTCTTTGGGGTTTAATAGTTTGTCAAAATTATCGATTAATGAACTTGCCTCGCCTCTTATGCGTGAACTTCGTGATCGCGTTAAAATTGCAGTGCATTTATCTATTCTAGAAGATACAAATGTAGTTTTTATCAATAATATACAATCAAATAGTGCATTCACCAGCACACTACAAATTGGTACACGCTGGCCCGCACATGCAACCGTTATTGGTCAGCTTATGCTATCTCGACTACCAATTTCTGAAGTGAAAAAACGTTATAGTCAATTTGAAAATTGGGTCGTATTTTCTGAACGTACACCTAAAAGTTTAACTGAACTATTAGCACGTTTAGATCAAGTTCGTGCGGAACCATTTATGGTGAGTTGGGGACATTTCAATACAGATATGGCAGCATGTGCAGCGCCTATTTTTAATCAGTCCAATAAAGATATGGTTGCAGTGTTGTCTGTCAGCTGCCCTATGAGCACATATACAGAAGATGAATTTAGATCCAACGTTGCTCAAGATGTTGTCTTACATGCACAAAAAATTTCTAAATTTATTTATATTTAATATTCAAAATAATCCATTGATTTAGAAAAGGAAGACATTTTAAATCAATGGGTTTTCGCACCATAATAGTGCGCTTTTTTTACATCATATTT
>NZ_JCAKNA010000036.1:0-21490 GCF_059515885.1 Acinetobacter sp. FY683
CTGTCTAAACATTATTTTATTTGATTATTTTTTGAAGTTAATTTGTTTTTAATTTCAGTTTTTATTATTGTTTTAAAAATATACAAAAAATAACGATTCTTATTTTTATTTATGATTAACTGAAATAACATTATAAGAAGGGGTTTAAAAATGAAGTTTAATAAAAATATATTGGTTGTGCTTTCTGAGAAGATTGAAAATACACATCCAGCATATAAGTATTTAGTTCAAATTAATAATGATCTATCCCAAAGAGGATTTTATTTAACAATTGCAGAATCAATTGAAGATGGTTTAAAACTAGTAAAAGAAAGTCCTAAATATAGTTTAATTGGCTTGGTTTGGAATAGTTTAGATGAAAAAGTAAATAAAGAAGGTGAGGTACTTGTTAAAAAAATAAGAGAAAGAAATGAAAGAGTCCCAATTTTTTTATTTTCAGAAGATGCAATTACAGATACAGTTTCTTTAGAAATATTAAAAGAAGTAAAAGAATATGTTTATTTATATTCAGAAACCCCAGCATTTACTGCAAATCGCATTTATACAGCAATACGTCAATATGCTGAAAATCTTCTTCCTCCATATTTTAAAACATTAAAAGATTTTACTGAAAAGGGCGATTATTATTGGGATTGTCCTGGGCATATGGGTGGGATGGCTTATCTTAAGCACCCAGTAGGAATTGAGTTTATCAATTTCTTTGGTGAAAATATTATGCGAGCTGATATTGGTGTTGCTACTGCTGAAATGGGAGACTATTTAATTCATGCAGGGCCATCTAAAAAATCAGAAGTGAAAGCTGCACAGTTATTTGGTGCTGATTGGACATTTTATGGAGTTGCAGGTTCTTCGGGTTCTAATCGAATTGTTGCGCAAGCAGCAATTGGTGAAAATGAACTTGTATTAATGGATCGAAATTGCCATAAATCACTTAATCATGGTTTAACTTTATCTCGTGGTCGTCCAGTATATTTAACACCAACACGTAATGGTTTAGGGTTGATTGGACCAATACCATTACATCGACTTAAAAAATCGTACATAGATGGGCTAATAAAAGAAAGTACTTTAAGTGCAAATGCTGTTGATATAGAACCAACATATGCCGTGATTACAAATTGTACTTATGATGGGTTTTGCTACAATGTTAAAAAAATAGTAGATGAACTCAAACTAAGTGTTCCACGCATTCATTTTGACGAAGCTTGGTATGCGTATGCAAAATTTCATCCTTTGTATAAAGATCGCTTTGCAATGGATATTGATGATGATACGCCAAATCGACCGACTTTATTTGCAGTACATTCAACACATAAAATGCTGCCAGCTTTATCTATGGCATCGATGATTCATGTGAAAAAAAGTGATCGAGCACCTCTAGATTTTGATGATTTTAATGATTCATTTATGATGCATGGCACAACTTCACCGTTTTATCCAATTATTGCTTCAATTGATGTAGCTGTCAGTATGATGGAGGGGATACCTGGTGAGTCGTTAGTACAAGAATCAATAGAAGAAGCGATTTCATTTAGACAAGCTGTTGTAAATATTAAAAATAAATTAATAGAAAAGGAAGGCGAAAAAAGTTGGTTCTTTGATGTATTGCAGCCGACAGAAGTGAAAGATCCTGCTACAGGTCAGAACTATTCATTCACTTCAGCGCCAATGTCACTTTTAAGTCGTACAGCAGATGTTTGGACTTTAAAAGAAAATGATAGTTGGCATGGGTTTAATAATAAAGATGTCGCAGACTCAGATATCATGCTTGACCCTGTTAAAGTAACAATTACGTGTCCAGGTTTGTTACCAAATGGTCAATATCAAAATATGGGTATTCCAGGATATATCATTACTAAATTTTTAGATGATAGACATACTGAAATTGCTCGTACGGGAGACTATACCTTACTTATCTTATTCTCTGTCGGAATCACAAAAGGGAAGTGGGGTACATTAATTGAAAGCTTACTAGAGTTTAAGCATTTATATGATTCAGGTGCTTGTGCAACAGATGCAATTCCATCTTTAAAATCTGCTTCAAATAAGTATGAAGAAATGACTTTAAAAGAGTTATGTCAAAGCATGCACGAAACAATGCATGAACTTGATTTAATTGAGCATATTAGTAAAGCAGTTAGTAGTACCCCTGAACCCGTATTAACCCCAGCCGAAGCCTATCAAAAAGTAGTACGTTATAAAGCTGAACATATACGATTGAGTGATTTTAGCGGACGAATTGCAGCAAGTATGCTTGTGCCTTATCCACCAGGTATTCCTGTACTTATGCCGGGAGAACGCTTACCGCAAGATGACACGGGTATTTTAGGTTATTTACAAGCATTGCAAACTTTCGATAAAAAATTTCCAGGTTTTGATCATGAAATACAGGGTGTTAATGTAGATCAAAATGGAGATTATTGGGTAAGAGCCATTATAGAAGATGAAAGTGAGGGTGCTGAATTACCAAAGCATATTCGATTTAATAGAAAAACATCTACTTCAATTAAAAAAGGGCGCTAATAAAAATAGAGATATTTGATTGGGATAATAATTTAAAACACTAGAGGTTATGACTGAGATTTAGATCAGTATCATAATCGGGAATATGGCGTAATAAAAAAGAATTATCCCAACCATATCTCATGAATCACGTACGAATATATTGCCTTAACAGAATAAGGAAGATGATATGAGTGAAGAATTAGCTTCTGCGAAAAATTCAGATGTAGTAAGTAATGATAATAAGGGGAAATTGGGAATTATCGCGCTTATTGCGGTAGTTGTTTGTTCTATGTTAGGGGGAGGTGTGTTTAGTTTACCGCAGAATTCTGCGGTTTCTTCTGCAGTTGGACCCGTTATTATTGCTTGGATTATTGCAGGCATAGGCATTTATTTTATTGCCAATTCATTCCGTTTATTATCCGATTTAAGACCCGATTTAAATGCGGGTGTTTATATGTATGCACAAGAAGGCTTTGGTCCTTTTATTGGGTTTAACGTTGCTTGGGGTTATTGGTTAATGACCTGCCTAGGTAACGTTGCTTTTGCTGTGCTATTGATGGATGCTTTTGATGATTTTTTCCCTGGGGTGTTTACAGGGGGGAATAATTTAATTTCAATTATTTGTGGTTCAGTTTTAATTTGGGCTTATAACTTTTTGGTTTTATCTGGCATAAGAGTGGCAAGTAAAATTAATGTGATAGGGACTATTGCTGTATTGGTTCCACTCACTTTATTTATATTAATTTTAGGTGTTTCTATAGACTATGTCATGTTCAGTTCAAATGTTTGGGGAACAGATCCTCAAATCATGACGCAATCTCATCATCAAACTGTACCAGTGACGTTATTAGCGCAAATTGTTGCACCAATAACGATTGCTTTATGGTCTTTTATTGGTGTTGAAGGAGCGGTTGTTTTATCTGGCCGTGCTAAGAAAAAGTCAGATGTTGGTAAAGCAACGCTTATCGGTTTTATTGCTGCATTAGTCATTTATATTTTAATTTCTGTGTTGCCATTTGGGGTTATGACTCAAGCACAACTTGCTGTTCTTCCGAATCCTTCCATTGCTGGTGTACTAGGGCATGTAGTTGGTAATTGGGGTGATTGGCTTATGAATGTGGGATTAATTATTTCCATATTAACAGGTTGGTTAGCTTGGACGATGTTATGTGCTGAAATTCCCATGGTTGCTGGAGAAAAAGGAGCTTTTCCTAAAGCATTTGCAAAGAAAAATAAAAATGAATCTGCAACTGTTTCTTTGTGGGTCAGTAGTGGTGTAATGCAAGCAGCAATGCTGTTGGTGTATTTTTCTGATGATGCTTGGGTGGCTATGTATAGTATTAGTGCGCTAATGGTAGTACCTGCATATTTTGCTGCGACTTTATATATGGCAAAAATTTGTTATAAAAATCAATATGCACACTTTAATCATCAATCTAATGCAGGTAAAACTCTAGCAATGTGTAGCGGAGTTTTAGGCGCTGTATTTTGTATATTTATTCTATATGCAAGTGAGTTTAAATATGTAGCACTGATTCCTTTTTTACTTACTTTAGGTCTACCTGTTTATATTTGGTCTAGAAAAGAAAAGAATGATGGTCAACCAATTTTTGAACAGCGTGAAAAACTGTATTTAGCAATCTTATTATTAGTAGATATTGTTGTATTGTTCTTGCTTTTTACAACTGATTTATTTTAATGAGTTTGGATAAGGGTGGAGATTTTTCTTAAGAAAATCGAAATTTGATGAAAATACATTGGCTGGTTAGCTTATGAAACCCATTAACAGGTTAGAGGTAGGCTAGCTAGTCCAAAATAAGGGAGCGGGAGCTCCCTTATTCTTTATTTATGTACTAATTAATAATAGATTCTATTTGGAACTTCAAAATATAAATAATATCAAAAATTTAATATTTATATTTTAGGAAAATTTACCACTTTTAAATACAAATCAACCTTAAAAAAGGTAAATTTTACGAATTTTTTACGCCTCTGCTCAATAATTAGATAGAGAATTTACGGGCATTCTTCAGATACTCATTCATGAAATATCCAAGTATTTAGGATGGAAAAATGAGTGCAATCTTTAAAGAGCAAGAGCCAATAACCTTTTTGAAAAGGTACATTGAGCGAAGCTGTGAAAAAAACATACAGCTCAAAAGTACAAATTTACTTTCATTGATAAAAAAGGGAGTAAATTGAAATGTTTGAGTTTTGCTTATTATGGATTGTTGTCATTCTTTTGGCTTATCTCTTGGGTCAATATCTCGCATCTATTATGCAAAATCGGAAGATGAAAATAGATGTTGCATTTTATTGGATAGAGAAGCCGATATATGCTGTTTTGGGGACAAATCCTAAACAAGGAATGAACGTAAAAACGTATACCTTTAGTTTTGTAATGAGTTGCGCCTTATTGGTTTACTCACTTGCTATTTACGCATTTTAGTTGCTAAATTAAGAGCTAAACTAAATGATAATGCTGTCCAATCAAAATATATTGTGACTGAACCGGGTGTAGGTCTGAGGTTTTTAAGTCATTAAACCGGAGTCATATTGTATTGATAGAAGGTAGAGAGGTATAAACATTTTTACTTAGGAAAGTGATAGTTTTTGATTGCCATCCACGTCGAATGAGCTATCTCATATTTAAGTTTTGATGGTGGTTCCGTCACTCGATTTAATAGCCAATATTTACAGTAATGTTCAACAGGACCATTGACCAGCGAAAATAAAATAATAAAAGGAAAGTTATTTTGCTGTAACCGATATTCAGGAAGGCTAATCCAACTCATAATTTTTTTTCTATGAGTTGCTTTTCTTTCGTTTAGTTGCTCTTTATAGCAGCTGTTGTATATGTCAAATTCTGCATTATAAAGAATTTGTGCAAAGCTAGGGTGGGCTTCTACCCAATCTGCATAAGCAAGAACAAAAGCATAAACACATTCTTCAAAATTTGTTGCATTAATTAAATATTGTTGTCTTAAGTTAAAAAGATCGTCCATTGCTGCAAATACTAAAGATGCAAGAACCCCTTCTTTACTGTTGAAGTGATAGTAAATTGTACCAATACTGACATTTGAACTGGCACGAATATGTTCAATAGTTGTGTGTTCAATCCCCATTTTAGTAAAGCAATGAACAGCGTGTTTTAAAATAGCTCGTTTTACTTGATTGTTAGATTTTGGATAAATTCTATTTAACAATGTCATGTCTTTCATATTCAATCACATCTTGTTTTTCGATAAGCACAAGACTTATAACTTCAAAAAAAAATTAAAGAAAAGTAACAATATAGAATTTAATACGTTACTTTTTGGGTGTAAGAAAAGTTGATATTTCAACAATCATAATAGTTAGTTTTTCTTTATATTGTGTTCATTATATGTTGTTAAATATTTAACCTTTAAAAAAAAGAATAAATTATTTTGTCTAAAAAAAAGGCGGAAATTAGCATTTTTTATGAAGAAAAACCTGTAATTGCAGTGATATAAGGCAATAAAATAAAAATAATATTTGTAAATACTAATCCTAATGATTATGATTCTCATTATTATTTGATTGTGTGGTTTAAGTAAATCTTAATATTTTACTTCTAAATAATTAAAAAATAGATCAATGAATGATGAAAAACATCATTTCTAAAATGGATTTATCCAAATGAAGACTCATAAATTAGCTTTTAAACCCCAGTATTTGACAGTTTGCTTATCCGTTATTATGGGGAGTGGTTTTGTTACGCAAAGTTATGCAAAAAGTAAAGTAAATCAGGTGTTATTACCTGCAATTACTGTTTATGCAGAGCATGAAAAGCAAGCTCCAGTTTCTAAAATATCTATTAATCGAGAAAATTTAGATAAAACTGGTGTAACTGATATGGCAGATATTGTGAAGTATCTACCTTTGGTTAATGCACCGTTTTCAGTGGCGGGAAGTGGAACTTTCTTCGATGGTACAGGTACAAGTAGTTATAACATTCGAGGTGTAGATGCTAACCGTATTGGTTTAGATGTCGATGGTATTGATATAGCGGAAGCCACGGTAAGTAGCTATGTTCCACCGAAAGGTATGAGTCAGCGCGGGGCAGGTCGAGACTATATCGAACCTGAAATGTTTAAGTCGGTAGATATTGTTTCAGGTACGACTGATGCATCTTCTGATGGTATTGGTGGGAGAGTTTCATTTAAAAACAAATCACCAGAAGATTATTTAGTTGATGGGAAACGTGTTGCAGGTACATATAAAACGGGTTATAGCTCTGCTGATCGTTCTTGGTTAAACTCTGTTACAGGGGCAATTGGGAATGATCAAGTCAAAGCATTAGTTGCCTATGCTCATAGAGATGGGCATGAAACAAAGCCAAACTCGAATACTTCAGCATTTCCTGCAAATTGGAAATCTGATGCTATTCTTGGAAAAATATTGTGGCATTTAAACGATCAACATCAATTGAATTTTACAACAGACTTTTATCGGAAAGAATTAGATACCAAAGATATCGCATCTGAATTATTTGGTAATTATAAGAGTGATGCGACACAACATCAAAAAATAGATCGTACACAATTTAATATTGAACATATTTATCAACCAAGTCACTTTTTATTGTTTGATCGGTTAAATAGTAAAATTTGGTATCAAGAATCCAATAATAATACTGATACTGGTTTTATGAATAGCTCTACAGTATATCGTGATTTTTCAACAACATATAAAGAGAAAAACAAAGGTATAAAAACAACTGCAGATAAAGAAATAAATAATCATAAAATTAAATACGGTATTTCAATTGACCGTAAAGATTATGCAAGTACTAAGGTTGATGAGCGAAATGGTGCAACACTACCTAATTTGTATGATGGTGGATATATATTAGATTCTAAATTAACTAGATACTCCGCTTTTGCTTCGGATAGCATCACTTTTAATGTTTACGATCGTGATTTGGTGTTAACACCATCTGTTCGTTTAGAGCGACAGGAATTTAGACCTGATAGTACGTTTTATGAGGATGTACAAGCGCGTAATTTTGAATATATAGCACCTGGTTTTCTGCAAGTTATCAATTTACACCATCTAATTATAGTTATTTAAAATACACAAAAGGGGCTCGAATCCCATCGCCTACAGAGATTGGGGGGCTATATCAAACAACGCCAGGGAAGCCAAGTTATATTGTGATAGGTAACTCTAATTTAAAAAAAGAAACGAGCGATGCTTTTGAAATTGGTTTAAGAAATAGCAGTATAGATGGACTTAAGTTTGATATTACGGGGTTTTATACCAAATATAGTGACTTTATTGACTATCGTGATTATGGCAGCACGACAGAATATCCTTATGGATATTATCGAGCTGAAAATTTAGCACAAGCAAATATTTGGGGGGCAGAACTTTCTACGCGTCTAGAATTAGGAGAATTTGTTCCGCAAGCAAATGGTTTTAGTTTGGCGTTAGTTGCTGGTAAAACGAAAGGAACGGCAAAGAATAAGAATGGTGAAAAAAGTGGTGTTAACTCGGTACAACCTGAAAAAGGTAGTTTCACATTCGCTTATGATGATCCAGGTAAAGTTTATGGTATTGGCTTAACAACAACAGTGGTTGGTTCAAAAACAGCAAATATTGATGTAAGTAATTTTGTCGCAGATCCTAGTCAAGTTGAATATAAAAAAGTTTCAGGCTACAGCGTTTGGGATTTATCTGCATATTGGAATATTAATAAGTTTGCAAAGTTAAATGTTTCATTCAATAACATTTTTGACAAAACCTATTGGGATTATGCCGCTGTTGGAACTTTGAATGTAAAAGATCAAGCAGCAGTTATTGACCGTGCAGCAGCGCCTGGTCGAAACGTTGTAGCAAGCGTTGAATTTAAATTTTAATTTTTTATAAAGACACGAAAGTCATTTATCACAATACACTTTTAGAGAAAATACTCATGAAACAATTTACTCAACTTGCGTTAAGTCTCTCGTTAATTTTTTCTTCGGCATCAGTTTTTGCTATAGATAAAGAAGCCAAGGAAGCCACGTATCAACAGGCTTATGCATTGTATTTGCTGTATCACCCAAGTAATAAAGAACAGAATACCCAGACAGTAATTAAACAATTTGAGCAAGATTATGCGGGTTTGTTTAAGGAAAATAAAAAGGTAAATGTTGAGCAATTTATACAATATGAGCAAGCACGCTTAGACCCATTATTGAAACAACGTCGTGAAATGTCACTGAAACAAGCTTATGTACGTTATGGGATTTTAGATAAAAATAAAGATCAAAAATTAACATTAAAAGAGTTTCAGGAAACGGGTGTAAAAACATTTGATGAGTTTGATAAAAATAAAGATGGCATTGTAAATGCAGAAGATGCAAAACATCGTTCTGCAAATACAGGAACACATGATGGTTTTAAAGTAAAACTGCCTCTTTCTATGCCAATGCCAAGTAATGTAAATGAGTTTATTCAGCAATACGGTAAAGGTAAAAATTACGTCACTTTGGCTGATTATTTAACAGCAAGAGATCAACAGTTCTTTCAGACAGATTTATCGGGTGACTCTGTAGTGACAGAACAAGAATATGTGAATGAGTTCATGCAGCGTTTTGATAAAAATATTGAAACAGGCAGAGTACAAATGAAAGCACTTGCAGAACAACAGTTCAATATTATGGCTAAAGGCAAAAAAACAATTAATGCCAATGACGTTCGCAACTTCGCAAAGCAAGTAGATCAAGCCATTAGTAAGTAATCATCGTTCAAAAACACCTTAGGACAAAGCCTAAGGTGTTTTATTTTTAATGAAACACAGGATTTAAAAAATGAAAAAAGCAATATTGGCATTGGCAGTAAGCCTTGTATCTATAAATAGTTTTTCGCATGCACCATTTGTAACTCCAAGTAATTTTGTTGTTGCAGGTGGTCATACTGCAATATTAGCAGGATTTGCAGAGTCACCTTTTGATTCTGAAGTGGCAATTCGGGGTTTTGAATTTAACGTTGTTAATCCATTGGGAGAGAAAAAAGCATTATCCTTAACAAATATAAAAGCACTTAGTGTTGCTGATGTTGAAACGTCACAAGAGGGTACTTATCAAGTTATTGGTCAGCGTGAAGCAAAGATTAAATATGCCAATTTAGATCAAAGATGGTTACGTGTATTAGATACGAAAGGTACAAGCTTAAAGCCTTTGTCTGAACGTGATTTTATTGCTGAAACAGAAATTACAGAAAAAATACCACAGGTGTCTATAAACCGTTTTGATGAGGTGGTGACTTATTTTTCTAAAGTGAAGAGTTCTGATTTACAGCACAATGTACAAGAAAATTTAACATTAAATTATTCAGTGCATCCTAATAAGTTAAAGAAAAATCAGCCGTTGATTTTAGAACTTAGTGTGAAGGGGAAGGTTGCAAAAAGTTTTAACGTAGAAGTTGAGAAACAACAAAATCAGTTAAATATGGAAGCTATATCCTTTAAAACTACTGCGAATGATAAAGGAAAAGTCATTTTAAATTTCCCAGAATCTGGTGCATATATTGTAACGATTAGCTCACCCGATATCGCTGAAAATGTTAAACCAAAAGCAGATGTATATAGAACAATCATTAGTTTGAATGTTGCTGATTAATAGATTTATGCTTATATATTTATTTGTATTTAAGAGCTCTCTTAAATGAGGGCTTTTAAATAGAGTTATATTAAAATTAAGAGAGAAATGGAAGAAATTAGTTGAATTTGAAAATATAATTTTGTCAATTAGTAAAAATAAGTATTTATTATAAAAAGATAAAAGAATAGTATTTGTTTTCATATTAATATTTATAGATTGAGTTTTAAAATATGAAAAAGCTAATTTTAGCAGGGGTAGTTGGTTTTGCTTCAGTAACTGCATTTGCAGATAAGCCATTAATCGTTCAAAAAAATATACCTGCAACCTTAGGTACATCACCAAATTATGTATCTAATGCATCTAAGCAAGATGATAATAAATTTTCAGTAAAATTAGGCTATGCAGGAACAAAGTTAGATTCATCTAACTTAGGTAAAGCACGTCTTAATGGTTTTGAAGTTGCGGGTGCGTATGACTTTAATGATTTTGGTATTTGGGCAAAATATGAAAATCAAGATGATGGTGATGTAGATACAGATCAATATTCTGCTGGTGCGCAATACAAATTTTATAATCAAGATAATGTGTATGTTTTAGGTGCACTAGGCTTGGGTTATGCTAAGTTAAAAGAATCTGGCATTGACGATGGTGTGTATTATAAGGCTGATGCAGATTATTTATTCATTCCAGTGAATGTAGAAGCTGGCTATATGTTTACATCTAATGTAGGAGCGTATGCTTCGCTTGGCTATAAGTGGTTTTACAATCGCAATGTTGAATACCATAAAAATGGTGTAAAACTCTTTGATAGTAAATCAAGCTCTGCTGATGTAAATGGTGTATCTTACGGTGTTGGCGTACGTTTTGCATTTTAATTGAATGTAAAAAAACCGCCTTTTAGGTGGTTTTTTTATTGGAAAATATTATTGAATAGTCCAACGTCTATTTACAGATTCACCCGCATTATTGTAATTAATTACTTTTGCATAATTACCAACAGCCGTTGCATTTTCTGGAATGTCTTTGGTTACAACACTACCTGCCCCAATGGTGGCATTATTTCCAATGTGGACATGGTCAATAATACAAACATTAGGGCCAATATAAACATTGTCACCAATGACAGCAGCGTGCTTACCACCATTTGCTCCAATTGTTGTAAATTGAGATAAATTTACATTATTGCCAATAATAGTGGTTGGGTTAACAACTAAAGGACCACCATGTCCAATATATAAACCGTAACCAATTTGAGTGTTGCAATGAATATCAATACCGTACTTTTTCTTTTTATAATAAAAAATAGGATAAGCCAGTTTTCCTACGAATGATTTTGAACTTGCAATACGTAACCAAAAGCTAAAATTAAAGCCTCTATTGAAAAAATAGTTTTTAACAAAAGACTTAAGTGATGTGTTGCCACAATATCGATAAAGGTCACTTAAAATATATTGCATAATCATTTTTGATTTCCGAACAAGGGCAGGTATTTTCTGAATACCTATGGAAAGTTTGGAGATTTTAGAACAAATAAAGTGAAAATTAAAAACAAAGTGTCTAAAAGATAAGAAAATTTAATTTTGTGTAAATATTGAGCATAATATTTTGAACTGTTTTTGATAAATTTCAATAATAATTTAGATGCTTTCTAGTTTAGAAGTGTTATTAAGCCTTGTTGTTTAACCAGACCAGTTTTATATTTAATTTACAGTAGGTCGCGAAGACACTACAAAGAAGTTGGACGGATCATTGACAGCTCATTGAGTTTAATTCATTTAAACAAGAAATCAGCACTAGCCTTCCAACCAAGAGCTCGCAGTAATGCGAGCTTTTTTTATGCGATTGAATGTAGCTTAATTTCGACATCATATTTAGCAAATTCATGAATAATGTCTTGGAAAATATTATTAACCTGTAAATTTTGAAGGGGCATTAATATTTCTTTTTGGTTTAAACCATCAAAACATTCAAGCTGCATAATATTCCATAAGTTTTGATGGTTATGTTCTATGATTAATCTGCGCGTTTGAAGTTCTGTATTGATTTGTCTAGGAATAACATTCGTTATTGCTAATTGAATATGTTCAATTTGCTGTTGTGGGCTTAAAAAGGTAAATACCCAATTACCAACTTTACTTAAATGCATAGGATTATCAAATTCATTGAATTCAAATGAGTACAACATGACATATAAATCTTAGGAAAATAGGTGTTGTTTATCGCTTAAATTAAATAATAGTGATATAGCAATAAGGTCGTAAAAAAGACTAAAGCAGAAACTTTAAAATTAATATAAGAATTAAATATTTTTAAGAATGAATAAGATAGAAGTAAAGTGGAGGAGTCTTTACTTCTATGTTAATTCTAATTATGAATGAGCTTACAGTTAAAAGCTCTAAATTATTTGTTAGTAATTTTTACAAGAGAATAATTAATATGTTGTAAATAAAAATTCAGTTTATTGGGATGAATTTTTGACTCTTGTAAATGAGTAATCCATTGCATTCTACAACGCTGAAGTATTTCTAAGTTTAAAGCATTTTCAATTTGAATAATGAGTGGTTTGGCAAGTAAGCCACAATATTCTTGTAAGCTTTTTATCATTAATGCTTTCACATCATCGAAGCTTAGAGCTACCTCTAGTTCAATATTTTCATCTTTAAAAGATGTTTGTGGAACATCAATATTCTTATGTTCTATTTGAGGTGGAATAAGATTCGGATGGGTATTTAATGAATTTTGTTCTGAATCTTCTTGAGTTATTTCTACTGTTTCAATATGACTTAAATTTTTGTTGAAAATTAAACCTTTTTCAAATAATAAATCTAGAATTTCAGGCTGTGCTATTCGTGCTTTAGTCGCCTCAGTTATGACGGCTAAATCTGGTGTGCCAATAAGTAATAGAAGTTGTCTTTGTCTTGCATTTAAAGGAATGGAGCGATCTTGTAAAACTTGAAGACCTAATTTTGTTTTTGAAAAATGTAACATGCTTTAATTTACCCCCTGTAAATTAAAGCATATGCTACTGCTTGAAAATTACACTAATATGAAGTTTTTATTAAGTATCATAAAGTTGATATTGTATTGTTTTCTAAAGCCTTGCGTAAATAAGGGTCTAAATCGTCTTGGCGCATTAGCCATTGCACATAATCGGCAGGTAATTCTGAAATTTGAGTACCACGATGTTTACCAAAATTAATAGTGCGTGGAATACGGGCATCTTCTGAAGCGTCGAATAAAGCTTCCATAGATTCGATATTTAAATGATGCACAATATGCATCAAAATATTGGCTGTTAAAATAATATCCATATCTGCACGATGTGCTTTTTTAATCATGTCACGGGCTTTTTCACTGCCTTTAGTAATCATATAAATAAGAGCAGAGATATTATGTGCTTCAGCATCTGGCCAAACTTTACGTGCAAGTGCAAGTGTACAAATTGCTTTGATTTTTGAACTATCTACACCACATTTTTCAAGAGCTCGAATATCATAATCAATGTTATGGCCAATAATATATGTGGTGTCTTCTGGTAATTTAAAAGTTGTGTAATGCGGCTGATTTATCAAGTCCGATTCTAAAATGTGGTGTACCGCCATTGCAGCAAATGAAATAGGTTCATCGACAGAGTAGAGCTGATCAAATAGTTTGGATTTATCTAAAGTGAGTTTACCATTTTCAACTTGAATAGGAGCGTATGCAATTTCAATGGGTTGACCATTTAATGTATGAGTTTCTGTGTCGAGGATAATGGCTTGCATATCGCATTCCAAAAGAATAAGTAATTCTGTTGAATTTAACATTATCATTTGTGCAGTGACAATTGAATGAGGGTAGATCGAAACGAAAATCTATCTATATGCTGAAATAATGTTTTGATAATCTATTTTAAGCTCTGAACTAGAAATTAAACCTTTATATAGGTGAAGAGGAATACCATCCTCTTGATCGACCAGTTTTATAGCTTGAACACCATCTCTATATTCAAAAATTGCACAAGGCATTTTGTCTTTATCTAAAACAATAAACCTTTTTTGCTTTATAGCGATCTCAAAATCTATAAATGTTTGCTTGAGTAATCTTAAAAAAACACTTTCATTTGCACTTAAACGATTTAATTCACGGATTCTATCGCTATCTGTTTGATGGAAACTTTTAAGTTGTAATTTTTGTTGATGAGTCAGGGGGCGATAATATGGTCGTTTTTTTTGTTGCGGTTGAGATTTATTTAAATGGCTTTTTACGAAAAAGCCTAATATAAAACCAAGTAATAACAATGCGAGTTCGTACATGATTTTTTCTATTAAATGTAAAAAATAAAATATAACTTATGAAAACAATGACTTCAATTTTATGTTTGAATCTTTGGTCTAAATTTTAATTTTAGCCTTTCATTTTAATTTGTTGAATAAATATCTAAGTAGAAATCTATGTGTATGAGTGATTGTTCAGCATTCGTATTTCTAGTTAAATTATATTTTGATGATTTAAATCAATATTTAAAAACTTCAATATCAATTCAATAAGTTGTTTTTAATGAAAAAGCGAATTTTTTTGAAAACATGCGTAATTTTTATGTAAAAGTGAGCAAAGTTCATTCTCAAAATTTATTAACTTCGTGCTACACTATCGGCCAATCTTAGCACGGCTTAAAAGCCCTAATTTAATAGGACCTCGCTAATGTTTGCCAATATCTCTATTGCCGAATTTGACCCAGAATTAGCTCAAGCAATTTCGAAAGAAGATGCTCGTCAAGAAGCTCACATTGAGTTAATCGCTTCTGAAAACTACTGCTCACCAGCAGTTATGGAAGCACAAGGTTCAAAACTGACTAACAAATATGCTGAAGGCTACCCAGGCAAACGCTACTATGGCGGTTGTGAATACGTAGACGTTATTGAACAATTGGCAATTGACCGTGCTAAAGAACTCTTTGGTGCTGACTACGCAAACGTTCAACCACATGCTGGTTCTCAAGCAAACTCTGCTGTTTACTTAGCGCTTCTTAACCCAGGCGATACAGTGTTGGGTATGAGCCTTGCTCACGGTGGTCACTTGACTCACGGTGCTAAAGTAAGCTTCTCTGGTAAAACATATAATGCTATTCAGTACGGCTTAAACCCTGAAACTGGCGAAATCGACTATGAAGAAGTTGAGCGTTTAGCTGAAGAACATAAGCCAAAAATGATTGTTGCAGGTTTCTCTGCATACAGCCAAGTTGTAGATTGGCAGCGTTTCCGTGATATCGCGGATAAAGTTGGCGCATACCTATTTGTAGATATGGCTCACGTTGCTGGTTTAGTTGCTGCTGGTGTTTACCCAAGCCCAGTTCAAATTGCCGACGTAACAACAACGACTACTCACAAAACACTTCGTGGTCCACGTTCTGGTTTAATCCTTGCTAAAGCAAATGAAGAAATCGAGAAAAAACTACAGTCTGCTGTATTCCCAGGTAACCAAGGTGGTCCTTTAGTTCACGCTGTAGCGGCTAAAGCGATTTGCTTTAAAGAAGCAATGGCTCCTGAATACAAAGCTTACCAAGAGCAAGTCGTTAAAAATGCTCAAGTAATGGCTGAAGTTCTTATTGAACGCGGTTATGAAGTTGTTTCTGGTGGTACGAAAAACCATTTATTCCTATTGTCTTTAATTAAACAAGACATTACGGGTAAAGAAGCTGATGCTTGGTTAGGTGCGGCTCACATTACTGTGAACAAAAACTCTGTACCAAATGATCCACGTTCTCCGTTTGTTACTTCAGGTATCCGTATTGGTACGCCTGCTGTTACAACACGTGGCTTCGGTGAAGCTGAAGTACGTGACCTTGCAGGTTGGATCGCTGATATCTTAGATGCGAAAGGCGACGAAGCTGTAATTAACGCTGTTAAAGCGAAAGTTGAAACTGTATGCGCTAAATTCCCAGTTTATGCAAAATAAGTTTTACTTGAGAAAAGCCCCCTCAAGGGGGCTTTTTTTATAGCTATTAAAATGAAAAGTTAACTAATCCTTTTTATTTCTGATATAAAAGAATGAGAAATAAAAATAATCTTTTGGCTGTGTGATTGAAGCTTTTTAAGTATAGGAACAAATTAGAATGTCTAAACCCAATATTATTCTTTCTGAACAAGATCTACATCGTTTAGAAACAATGTTAGAACATCAGACGGCTTTAACTCCAACAATGAAACATTTGGAAGATGAGTTGGCTCGTGCAGAAGTTGTAGCACCTAAAGATGTCCCTACAAATGTTGTCAGCATGAATGCAAAAGTACTCATTACACTAGCACCATCTACAGAAGCGACAGAAGTGACTTTGGTTTATCCGCATGAGTTTAAGGGTGAAAAAGGTCAAGTGAATGTAATTGCACCTATTGGTGCTGCAATTTTAGGTTTGGCTGAAGGTCAAGTGATTGAATGGCCACAACCTGATGGTCAACCTATGAAAGTGAAAATTGAAAAAGTATTGTACCAACCAGAGCGTGAAGGCGATTATTTATAATTTTCTTTGTGTTTATTTAATTAAGCCATGAATGATCATGGCTTTTTTTATATGTTTTATTTGTAATAAAATAATGAAGTTAAATAGAAGATTTGATTGCAAAAACGCCACAAAATCACAAAATAGATTCAGTACTATAAAACGATGTATTTATGAGCATTTTAAATAATGTCACAAATTGAAATATTGGTTCCACTTAAAGAAATTATTGTAGATCGAAACGAAGTATTATCGATTAAACGTCAAGATTTAGTTCCACTATTAAGTGATCAATATAAGTTAAATCATTATGCAGACACAATTATTCAGTCCCAATCATTATTATTGGACGGAATAGATCCTCATTTAACAATTCAGTTAAGTCAGACCATTGAGCAATTAATTACGGTTTTATCAAGTTCGAAAAAGCACCTAAATAAACGTAAATTTAATGTATTGCAAAAATGGTTAGGTGTAGATATTGAATATGGTTCAAGTCAAATTGAATATTATAAAAATTTAGATGCATTGTTAGATCGGGCATGTCATTTAAGTCAAAAGTTACAACTTGAAATTCAAACGTCACAAGCACGTTTTCAGCAATTACTTGGTTTACGTGAGCAGATGTTTAAGTATATTGTGGCTGCAGAAGAGTTTCTTGTTGAATATCCAAGCTTTGTAAAAAATGTTCATCCTTTGGATAGTTTTACACAAAGACTATCTAAGAAAATTGATACGTTATATACACTGCAAACAAGTAATGATATTGCAATTACACAAATGCAGTTATCTCAGCAACTTTCATTTAGTTTGTTAGATCGCTTTAAGGAAGCGCAACAAGTATTAATTCCTGTATGGCAATATCATGTTAAGCAGAGTCAACAAACTAGCTCAACAATCGAGCTTGAAAAGCTAGATAATAGTCGAGAAATTTTAATTAAAAACTTAAAAAAATCATTAGAGAAATCCTCTAATTCATAATGTTATAAGGTGAAATATGACAAATTCTGAAAATGCTGTAATTGTAGAAACTTCAAATGAACAAGTAGAGCAAAAATTTCAGCAATTAAACTTGCAAGAAATTGGCTTACAAATATCAGATTTTCATGAAGTGATTGCTGCACAAAAAGAACTTTCAGATTTAAGCCATAATTCAGTTGCTGAATATGGGAAAAATATTGCAACTAAAACGTCAACTTATACAGATGAGCTGCTAAATCTTGTACAAAATAAAGATTTAGATACAACGGGGCAAAAGCTCAATCAAGTTGTACAGGTAGCACAGCAATTAAATACCACAAGTATTTTAAATAAATCTAAAAGCTCTGGATTTTTAGCTAATATTTTCAATAAATTAAAAGGTACGAAACAAAGTTTTGATCAGCATTTTAATAGTACAAAAGAACAAATTGATGCATTAGTAAAAGAAATAGAAATATCTCAAAATGGTTTAAAAGCACGTGTGAGTACATTAGATAAAATGTTTGAAGGTGTGCAAGATGAATATAAGCAACTTGGTATTTATATTGCTGCGGGGAAGTTAACGGAGCAAGATCTTCAACAGGAAATTTCTACATTAACTAGTCAAATTCAAGATCAGACTACTACGCAAAAAATTTATGATTTAAATCATATTGCCAATAACTTAGAAAAGCGTATTAGTGATTTACAAATTTTACAGCAATCTGCAATGCAAACATTGCCTATGATTCGTATTATTCAGTCGAATAACTTGATGTTGGTTGATAAGTTTTATGCAATAAAAAATATCACGTTACCTGCATGGAAAAACCAAATTAGTTTGGCAATTTCACTACAAGAGCAGAAAAATAGTGTACAACTTGCCAATACAATTGATGATGCAACCAACGATTTATTAAAACGTAATGCCGATTTATTACATCAGAACTCTGTAGATACAGCCAAAGCAAACCAACGTTCAGTGATAGATATTGAAACACTTGAACACGTGCAAAATACTCTCATTAAAACAGTCAATGACGTGATTCAAATTCAAAAGGAAGGGGTGCAAAAACGTGATGAAGCAAGTGAACGATTACGTGCTTTACAACATAATTTGAATCAACTTGTTATTGAATCAAGTTTGCGTGAAACAAAGAAACCTTAAAATGATGATGTCCTGAATTTTGCTGGAATTTTAAAGTTTAGAGCAGAAATCTATTCAATTTTGGAGCTGAATTTGTCCCACTTAGATGAATATCCATTAAGCAAAAAGCAGATTGAGCAGGGTGTTGTTATACTCAAAAAACGACAGCGAAATGTGATGCTCATAGTCATAACAACATCTACTATTTTTGTTGCATCTGTTTTAGCTTTATTTATTCAACAAGATTTAATTTATGGGTTTTTTGGATTATCTACTGAGGTTAAGCAACTTCATATTGTACCCAGTCTAAATGTAAGTGTTGATCATCCTCAAGATTATTTCTTGAGTTTGCTCTCTTGGTTTGGCTGGTTTGTATTGAAAATGTTTGTCTCATTTATTGGGGCTTTTTTCATTATTCGTTTTTTGAAAAAGATTAAATTTTTTTATACTCGATTTCAATCATTTGTATTGAAGTTTGTCGCATGGCTGATTGCATTTATTTTACTTTGGTCTGGTTTAACCTATGTGCAATATGATGGTGGTGATAAAAGAGCGTATGCCATTGAAAAAATGGTGAAATATGAAAGTAATATTCAAGAAAGTGAAATCGCAAAATATTTGAAAAGTAATGATATTGCTCAGCCTATACAAGATTATTTATTGGCACAAACAGCCTTGTTGCACAAACCTTCAGATAAAGCGTCAGCAATGATTTTTACGCAAAGATTGGTCAAGGCAGAACAAAATGACCCTAAATTTCTAGAATATGGTTTTCAGCCTGAACAAATATGGAGCTTACAAAATCAGCTTTATGGTAAAACAATAACACCACTGGCAAAAAGTGTTGATCGGCAGGCTATACAAGCAGAGTTCATTTCTAAGTATGTGCAGGTTTTTATTTATGTGATGATTGTAGTTTCAGCCATATTTAGCTTATTTTTATTTTTTCTCGTATCGAGCTTTAAAAAACGTGTTCTTAGAATTGAGCAAAGAATTTATGAATAAACGTATTTAAAGTTTTTTATATTTTTTATTATGAGTATTTGAAATATAAAGCCTTTGATAAGTAGGATAGAAATGCTTCACAAGTACCTATTAACAAAGAAAGCTCATAAATGGTAGATTTAAAATCTAAAAAACCGATCACATATATAAAAACAAACTGTTTCCTCTATTTTATTGTTTGTTCTATGATTCTTTCATCAAATAAATATTTACTCCTTTGGAGACGTTAGCAATGTTAGACCAAAATACTTCAGCTCAATTAAAGACACTTCTTGAACGCCTTGAAAGCCCAATTGAAATTGTTGCAACTTTAAATGGTTCTGATAAATCAGACAAAATTAAAGAACTTGTGACTGAAATTGCTGCACTTTCTAATTTAGTCACTGCTCGTTTTGACGGTACTAATTCTCGTGCGCCAAGTTTTGGTATTGCTAAAGTAGGTGAGCAACCTCGCGTAAACTTTGCTGGTTTACCAATGGGACATGAGTTCACTTCTTTGATTCTTGCATTGTTACAAGTATCAGGTTACGCACCTAAAGTTTCTGATGAAGTTCTTGCTCAAATTAGAGGTTTAAACCTAACTGCTGACTTCGATGTATTTGTATCTTTAAGCTGCCATAACTGTCCTGACGTTGTTCAAGCGCTTAACTTAATTGCAATTAACAATCCAGGTACAACTGCAACCATGATTGATGGTGCATTCTTCCAAGACGAAGTTGAAGAACGCAAAATTATGGCAGTTCCAATGCTATTCCAAAATGGTGAGCACATTGGTCAAGGTCGTATGACTTTGGAAGAAATTATTGCGAAGTTAGATACAAATTCTGCTGCAAAAGATGCTGAGAAATTAAATGCAAAAGAAGCATTTGATGTATTGGTGATTGGTGGCGGTCCTGCAGGTAACACTTCTGCAATTTATGCTGCACGTAAAGGTATTCGTACAGGTATCGTCGCTGAACGCATGGGCGGTCAGGTGATGGATACTATGGATATTGAAAACTTTACATCAGTACAAAAAACTCAAGGTCCTAAATTTGCTGCTGAAATGGAAGCACACGTTCGTGAATATGGTGTAGACATCATGAACTTACAACGTGTATCTGACATTAAAGGTGCAGATCAAACAGCAAATGGCTTAGTTGAAGTCACTTTAGAGAATGGTGCAAAACTAGAATCTAAAACAGTGATTCTTTCAACAGGTGCACGTTGGAGAGAAATGAATGTTCCTGGTGAGCAAGAATACCGTACACGTGGTGTTGCTTACTGTCCGCACTGTGATGGTCCATTATTCAAAGGCAAACGTGTTGCTGTGATTGGTGGTGGTAACTCAGGTGTAGAAGCAGCGATTGACCTTGCGGGTATTGTTGAACACGTAACATTGGTTGAGTTTGATACTAAATTACGTGCTGACCAAGTGCTTCAAGATAAATTGAACAGCTTGCCAAACACAACAGTCATCAAAAATGCGTTATCTACAGAAGTGGTTGGTGATGGTTCACAAGTAACTGCACTTAAATACAAAGACCGTGCAACTGATGAAATTAAAACGGTTGAGCTTGCTGGTATCTTTGTACAAATTGGTTTGTTACCAAACACAGACTTCTTAAAAGAAACTGCTGTTGAGCTTTCAAACCGTGGTGAGATTATAATTAACGACCGTAACGAAACCAATGTAAAAGGTGTATTTGCCGCAGGTGACTGTACAACTGTTCCTTACAAGCAAATTATCATTGCGACAGGTGAAGGTGCTAAAGCTTCTCTATCTGCTTTTGATTATATTATTCG
>NZ_JCAKNA010000037.1:0-20132 GCF_059515885.1 Acinetobacter sp. FY683
GGCACTGTTGCAAATAGGCTGACATGATAAGCTAAATATCTTATTTATTTCGAGATACAGCAGATGAATCCCTTCCACGGTCGGCACTTTCAAGGTGAAATCATTCTTTGGGCTGTTCGTTGGTATTGTAAATATGGCATCAGCTATCGTGAACTTCAAGAAATGCTCGCTGAACGAGGCATAAATGTGGATCACAGTACAATTTATCGTTGGGTTCAGCGTTATGCTCCAGAAATGGAAAAACGGTTACGCTGGTATTGGCGTAATCCTACAGATTTACATTCATGGCATATGGATGAGACTTATATCAAAGTGAAGGGGCGATGGACTTACCTGTATCGTGCAGTTGATCAATGGGGTCATACGATTGACTTTTACCTTTCCGCTAGACGGAACAGTAAATCAGCCTATAGTTTTCTAGGAAAGATCTTCAATACGGTGAAAAAATGGCAAATTCCACGGGTCATCAATACAGATAAAGCAGCGACCTATGGCCATGCTTTATCACGATTAAAGCGAGAAGGAAAATGTCCAGTAGATATTGAGCACAGGCAGATTAAGTATAAAAATAATGTCATTGAATGTGATCATGGTAAGTTAAAGCGAATCATCAGGGCCACATTAGGATTCAAATCTATGAAGACTGCTTATGCCACAATTAAAGGTATTGAAGTCATGCGTGCACTACGTAAAGGACAAGCATCGTCATTTTATTATGGTCAGCCTCAGGGTGAAGTGTGTCTAATCAACAGGGTTTTCGGTCTCTAAGCACTTTTTAAAGGGAACATCATCGACTCAAATCACTATTTGCAACAGTGCCGCGTAAAGTCATGTTGCCAGAAGAAATGTCACCTTCAATGCAGCGTGACAATTTTGAAGTTGCACTGACTGATTTTGAAAAGCATCCAATCATCAAATGTTTATTTAAGGCGGATAACCAGCGTTCTACGGAATGTTGGAGCGTGCAAGAAATTGCAAACTTTATTGAGGATTGCACAGAAGATCAAAACATCAATTTATGCATTTTGTATTGGAAAGATATACACAGCAATATTTACATTATTGATGGAGCACATCGTCTTTCTTGTATCTATGCGTGGATCAATAGATATTTTGCGGATGAGCAAGTCACTCAAGCACCTAATTTCAATGATCCACAAAAACAAGATATTCGTTACCTCCGCAATTATTTAGGAGATCTCGCTGATTTTCAAAGAATTTGCACTGATGCTGAATTTGCAGAAAAAAAGTCGAAGTTAGAAGATATTAAAATCAGTTTCAGGCAGGTACTGGGGACTCCGGAAGATGCGCGACGGGTATTTCAATCTATTAACTCAGATACTAAACGTTTAGATAAATATGAGGAATATCACCTAAGAAATCGCGGTAGTGACGCGTATTATGCGATCTATGCCTGTTGTTATATCAATGACAATAAATCTAACCTAGAAGAGCTCCAATATACACGTTTAAATGAGTTGATTGAGTTAGGGGAGAGGATCCACCAGTTACTTTTTTCGACCATTTTATTAGACAATGAAATGAGTCATGGCAAAAAAATTGGCTTGGTCAATGAGCTGATGAATATCATTGCGGGTGATCAGATTCATAATATTATGAGTCTGAATCAGGGGGAGCGCGTTGAAAACCTAATGTCGCATCTGTTGACCATTCTTTGCAGAATAGCGACGCCTGTAAAAAATACTGGGGTTCCGAGTTTGGGCTTTCATCCATACTTATATTTTTATAAGGACCAGCGTTTTCAGATTACTTCTTTTCTTGCATGGTTTTCAATTGTGTATGAAATTCATGAAAGCCTCATGCAGATTCATCATCGAACGATTAGTTTCAAAGACTTCACCCGGGTACGCCGTAGTATTGAGTTCTTGATTGCTAATTTCCCCGTGGCGACCACTGAAACGGTCGGCAAGTTCGGCAGTGGTATCAAGGGCTATGATCGGCTACAAATTGTCTATAAAGCCTTTATTTGCTTAAGCTTGGAAATGGAAGTTGATTTTGATGATGAGGAATGCCTGAATACCTTTATTCTGTCCATGTCTAAGGCCTTCAAGTACATAAACTTTAACGAGTTTTATGTCGAAAGATTTTTGGGTGGTTATGATGATGCAGTCGTCAAGCATGTGGTGGGATATGTGGAGTCGATTAGTCCAATTTCTCGGTCAAAGCCAAAGGCCTTTTCGGCATTAACCAAGAGTCTGCTTAAGCACAATTTTGTGGTGGGTAATCATAACTTTTGCCTCATTTGTGATGGATTGATCTATCTTGATTCTACTGAATCGGATCATAGGATTGCCAAAGCCGTAGGTGGGCAAGGAGTTCTAGAGAATGGCCTGCTGGTTCATCCCATCTGTAATAGGATGAAATCAGATCTGAGCCTGGAAGAGATTAGAGCGGATTTGTTTGGTGAATTACTGTATTGAGCAGCAGAGGCGGTAAATTAATTTTCTAAAATTTATCAATGATTTAACTTTTGATATGTTCAGCCAATGTGGTTGTTTTTAATTCAGTGCAGAATCATAACTAGAAGCTAGCTGTAGTTTCTGAATGACCGTCAAGGTCCTTAGTTTTGCCTATAGATTCCCCCTATGGGCATTTTTTTTTGATCAAAAACATGTATAGGTGACTTTAAAATAAACCTTTTAGCAATTCATACGCAATAAGGCTCATACCATTAGCACAATAAAAATGAGTTCCACTCTAGTTAACATCTTAGTTCCATTTACTTTTCACTTAATTTATATAGCAGTTAAGTCGTAGCATCAATGAAATAACATAACATAGAAAATAATCAAAAAGACAGAATTTGGATTTTGATCAGATCTGCTGTTTACATGCTTCTACAGTAGCTTTGAATGTTTCACTTAACCTTTAAACTTTTTCTAAAATTAAATATATTTACATATACGTTCTAAAATTTGATAGAATTTATTAAAACTTTAGATTCTAAGTGTAAATAATGAGAAGCGCTAATATTCGACGTGATGGCTACTTAAAATTTCTGAATACATGGCAAGACCGTGATGTCATTAAAGTACTTTCAGGTGTGCGTCGCTCTGGAAAATCCACCTTATTGGCGATGTTTCAACAAGACCTAAAAGCACAGGGTGTACAAGCCGAAAACATCATTGCCATCAACTTCGAATTTATGGAATTTGAAGAACTCACCGATTACCGTAAACTACATGATTATGTATTGTCCAAAGTTGATAAAAGTAAAAAAAACTATGTTTTTTTAGATGAAATACAACATGTTACAAATTTTGAGAAAGTAGTCGACTCTTTATATGTTCGGGATTATATCGATTTATATATTACAGGCTCAAATGCATTCTTTCTAAGTGGAGAACTTGCGACTTTACTTACAGGACGCTATATCGAGCAACATGTTCTACCTCTGTCATTCCAAGAATTTAAACAGTGGCATATTGAAAATAATCCGATCATCCAACAATTATCCAATCGTGATTTGTATGCCATGTATACGCGCAGTAGTTTCCCTTATACGCTTGCCATGACTAGCCAGCAGGAAACTTATGATTACTTGCAAGCGGTCTATGCCAGTGTAATGTTTAAAGATGTTATTCCCCGTTTGAATACTGCCGATATTAACTCTCTCGAGCGTGTCGCAAGATATTTGGCAAGCGTGACAGGCTCACCTATTTCCATCAATAAAATTAAAAATACCTTTGTTTCAAGTGGGGTTAAGATTTCATTTGAAACAGTAAAACGCTATATTCAGGGCTTACAGGACAGTTTGTTATTTTATAGCGCCGCACAATTTAAAGTACGCGGGCGTGAGTTATTACAATCCTCTGAAAAATACTATTTAGTTGATGTCGGATTGCGCCGGATTATGTTGCCTGATGCTAATGCTGATCAAGGTCATATCTTAGAAAATGTGATTTATCTTGAGCTTGTCAGACGAGGTTATACGGTCTATGTAGGGCGGGTTGATGAATATGAAATTGATTTTGTTGCTGTCGATACTTTACAGAATTTAACTTATTATCAGGTGGCATTAGAAACGCTCAATGAGGAGACACTCAGCCGAGAGTTACGTCCATTACAGAAAATTTCTGATTCGTATCCCAAGTATTTGCTTACCTTAGACACGATAGGGACTGAAGCGAATTATAATGGTATTGTAAAAATGAACGCTCTCGATTGGTTGCTATCTGAAAATAAGTAAAGTTGAGGGTAGACATGGATACTCTTATTTATTAATTAAAACTCAAAGACTTTTCAGCATTAACCAAGAGTGTGATCAAGCATAATTTCTGCTCCATTTGTGATGGATTGATTTACCTCGACTCGATTGAGTCAGATCATCATGATTGAGCTACAGTCGCTTACTGAAAGTAGCGAGAATTGCGCTGGAGTTTCTGAAGGATATTAATTCCTTAGTTTGCTCATTCATCCATCTGGGCATTTTTTTTGATTAAAATACAATGCTGTTCTTGCTAAAAAATGACGGCACCCACCATAAAACACAATATTCCAAAAATAATCCAAGGCCAGATCTTTGTCTTCGGTTGTTCTAAATTCTGAGGATTATATTCCGTGTGTTCTAGCGATGTCGGTTGTGGAACACGGGTCTTTTTAGAGTAAGGCTGGTGTTTAGAGTAAGATAGTCCCGTACCTGGAATACCGACACTGGTTCGCGTACCTTTTTTCCCAATATTTAGAGAAGCACCAGGTTTGCCAATGCTGGCACTGCTGATGCCTTTATGGGTCAGATTAATTTTAAAACCCGGGAATAATTTAATACTTTTACGAAATCTAAAACCCATATTGCTCTCATTCTAAAACTTAGCTCAATTCACGCGCTATACCAGGATCCATGATCTGCTAGAGATCGTACTTTGACGGCTATCATCAGGATACTAGTATATTTTTTATCTGGTGATTGCAATACTACCTCTAAATACCGTCAAAAATGTTTACTGTATATTTGCTGTAGGGTAATCTTAAAGCTGCTATTTATTGACTGATTGGTATATGACGACAGATAAGCATGAAGTCCTGCTACGAATGCGAGCGATCGAGCTCCTTGCATACTGGGAAGGTCGTTTGGTTACCAATCGTTTAATGAGCTGGTTTGGGCTCAGTCGACAGCAGGCTTCTGCGGATATCAAGCGTTACAATACGCTGTATAACCCAGATGCCTTGGTCCATGATCCCTCCGTAAAAGGCTATGTGCCTAAAGCCACGTTTCAACCGGTGCTGACTACCGTACATATCAATGAATATCTCAATATGCTGTCAGGTTTGGTTAGTGAATCGCATGCGCTGATTGCGATGCCAGAACCGAATCTTGCAGCAGTTCAATTACCTGATCGCAGTGCACGTCCTGAAGTGATTCGGGAAGTTTTGCGTGCCTGCCGAAACCAAAACACTTTAAAAATGATTTATGCCTCCATGCAGAATCCGCAGTGGCATGAACGCATGATTTCCCCACATACCCTAGTTTATACCGGTTTTCGCTGGCATGTCCGTGCCTATTGCCATCAGAGCAAGCAGTTTAAGGACTTTTTACTCTCCAGAATTGATCGCACACCTGTTGTGGTGGCGATTGAGTCAGTAGACCCTGCTCAGGACCAGCAATGGCATGAAGAAATTGTACTGACGCTGATCCCTAATCCAAAATTGAACTCATCACAACAAGTGCTGGTCGAAAAAGACTTCGGCATGCCTGATGGCAGATTACAGATTCCGGTGAAAAAAGCCCTGGCTCACTATACTTTGCAGCGATATCAGGCCGCGATCACGCTGGCTGAGGCGGAAGATGCCTTGAAATATCCCTTGGTGTTACAAGGTTCAGATATCGAAAAGCTGTCGTCTTACCTGTTTGATCAGGCCTCATAGGAGATTGGCCATGTTAGAACAATTTCATTATGACAGTGACCTGATTGGCGGTTCCCTGATGGTGCGTGAAAGCCGGCTGATCGCGGATCTGTTATTACGAGAAGCGACTCCAGAACAATGGCATCAGGCCATTCAGATTGACAATATTCTGCAAAAAAGAACGCCTGCTTCAGCTCAACGCAATGCCACCGCTATTCGTAAGCGTCTGGAGCGCTTAGAGCCTGATTTCTGGAAAGCTTTGCGGGATGGGGATGATGAGCTGGCGACTCAGGTGGCTTTTTGTGGGGCACTTGAACGCAACCTGTTGCTGCTTGAGTTTATGGAAACAGTGATGAGAGAGGCCTATATCTCCCAGGCTCAATACCTGGATAGCTATATTTGGTCAGATTTTTTGGATGAGCGTTCACAACGCGATCTTCATATTTGTGATTGGAAAGAGTCCAGCAAGAAAAAAATGGGGCAGGTGGTGTTTCGCATGCTGGCAGAAGCCGGTTACTTAAAAAGTACCCGTAAGCTGGAGTTGCAGCGCGTGATCGTCAGAGCAGAGCTGCGTAGCCTCTTGGAAGAACATTATAAACAACGCATTAAAAGATCTATGGAAGTGTCGCTATGGACGCGCTAGTTGTAGAGGGGCAGCAATGAGTCAAACAATACATGAGCGTCTGAACCAGATTCCAGAGCGTATTCTTTCCACCGAGTTTCTCACCGGTCAAGGATTGGGCAATGAAATTGGCTTCTGGATTTTTGATTATGCACCTGAAGATGAGTTGAAAGTGCGCGAATATCTGCATTTTCTAGACGGGATGCTGGAGAAAAAACACAGTCAGCTGAAGGTGGTGAATATCAACCTGCTGCAAGCCGTGGTGGATTATCTGGCTGAGCGTAACTTCATCGATAAAGCCATTCAAATGCAAAAAGCCAAAGGCGATGAGGCGCTGCTCAAAGCGCTGAAAGGCCCACTGCATATGGATAAGTTCGCGCCCTATCTGGTAAGTAAATATGCCACCAATGCGCAAGATATTGTGTTGATGACTGGGGTTGGGTCGGTTTGGCCACTGTTACGTGCCCATCACTTATTGAACAGTTTGCATTCGTTACTGGGGCATAAGCCAGTGGTGCTGTTTTACCCAGGTTATTACGACGGTCAAGCGATGAGTTTATTTGGAAAAATTCCAAGCAATAATTACTACAGAGCATTCAGATTAGTGCCTTAACAAGGCAAATAGAAATAAGAATTCGGGGGAATTGATTGAGATGAACATTAAAGAACTTTTTTACAAGCCATTAGATCGTGCGATTAACGGGGTCGTAAAAGCAGACCAGAATGACAATACCACGGTTTATCAGGAACTCGATGAGTATGTGGTCACCAATGAACTGGAAAAGCATTTTCGGGACTTTTTCCAGTCTTATGGCACAGACCTGAGCGATCCTTCGATTGCTAACCGAGTCGGCGTATGGATTTCAGGCTTCTTTGGTTCAGGTAAATCACATTTCCTGAAAACCTTGTCGTATATTCTGGCCAATAAAGTGGCACGTGATGCGCAAGGTAACGAACGCAGTGCTGCAGAATTCTTTGATGAAAGCAAAATTCGTGATGCGTTTATCCGTGCGGATATTGGCAAGGCCGTCAGCCATCATGCCGATGTCATCCTGTTTAACATCGACAGTAAAGCCAGTTCCAATGATGATGGCAATCCGATTTTGAATGTGTTTTTACGCGTGTTTAACGAGTATCAGGGTTTTAGTGCTGACCATCCACATATTGCCCATATGGAACGTCACCTGAGCCAGAAAGGTGTCTACGAACGCTTTAAACAGGCGTTTGAGGAATCCAGCGGCATGTCCTGGCTAGAGGAGCGTGACGGCTATCAGTTCTATCAGGATGATGTCGAAACCGCGATTTCCGAAGCCCTCAACTTATCTGCTGAAGCTGCACACAAGTGGTTTGAGGATTCTGAGCAGACCTTTAGTGTTTCGGTCGAAAACTTCTGTCAGTGGGTGAAAGAATACCTGGACAGCAAAGGACCCCAGCAACGCATGTTGTTCTTGGTCGATGAAGTGGGGCAGTTTATTGGCAGCGATACCCGCTTGATGCTGACACTGCAAACCATTACTGAAAACCTGGGTACGATCTGTAAAGGCCGCGCTTGGATTATCGTGACCTCACAGGCAGACATCGATGCTGTTTTAGGTGAGATGTCTTCTTCCAAAGCCAATGACTTCTCCAAGATTGCTGGACGTTTTAAAACCCGTTTATCACTGTCCAGTTCCAATACCGATGAAGTCATCCAGAAACGTTTATTACGTAAAACCCCAGAAGCAGAAGCATTGCTCAGATCGGTGTTTGAGCAAAAGGGCGATATCTTAAAAAATCAGATTACCTTTGACCGTTCAGGCCCAACCCTCAAGAACTATGAGGGGCCAGACAGCTTTATTCATAACTATCCTTTTGCGCCGTACCACTTTCAGCTGGTACAAAAAGTATTTGAAGAAATCCGTAAAGTCGGTGCGACCGGTGCACACTTGGCCTATGGTGAACGGTCCATGCTGGATGCGTTCCAGATGGCCGCGAATGCGATTGCTACAGATGAAGTCGGTGCCCTGGTTCCTTTCCACCGCTTCTATACTTCAGTCGAAGGTTTCCTGGATACTGCAGTGAAGCGTACCATCGACCAGGCAGGGCAGAATAAGACCCTGGATGGTTTTGATGTGCAGATGCTGCGTACCCTGTTCATGATCCGCTATGTCGATATCATCAAAGGTACGCTGGATAACCTGGTGACTTTGTCGATTGAGAAAATTGATGAAGATAAGCTGGCATTGCGCAAGCGGATTGAAGAGAGCCTGCAGCGTCTGGAAAAAGAAAGCCTGATTACTAGGAATGGCGATGAGTTCCTGTTCCTGACTAATGAAGAGCGGGATATCACTCGAAAAATTAAAGCCACTGACTTAGCAGCTTCAGAAGAAAATAAAGAGTTAGCCAATCTGATCTTTAAAGATTTACTGCGCGATCAGAACAAATACCGCCATCAAGCCAACAAGATGGACTATCAGATTGGTCGTTTCCTAGATAGCCATAGCCTGGATGGGAAGTATGAGAGCGATTTGAAAGTTGAAATCATTTCTCCGCTGGATACGGAATACAATCTTTACACCGAAGCTTACTGTATTGGTAAAAGTACTCAGGCCGAAGGACAAGTGCTGTTTAAACTGGCAGACGATAAACAGTTCTTTAATGAACTGCGCACCTGGCTGAAAACCAATAAATTCATCCGCTTAAATGATGATGGCACTCAGTCCGATATTTCCCGTATTCTGGCAGACCGTGGCCGTGAGAACCAGGAACGCAAAAAACGTCTGCGTGTCCGGGTCGAAGAAATGTTGCTGGACGCGGAAAGTTATGCCTTGGGTCAACATCTACAACTTTCATCTTCAAGTCCAACCACCAAGCTGGATGAGGCTTGTCGTTATTTGCTGGAAAACACTTATACCAAACTGAGCTATCTGCAGGTCTATCAGCAGGATGCTTGGCGTGAACTGAACGCCGTCTTGACTGTGGATGATATGGCGCAGCTAGGATTGTCTCTGGATGGTGGGCAGAGCAATCCCAAAGCCCTACAGGAAGTGGAGCAGTACATTGCACTGCGGGCCACTGGTACAGAGCGTATTCTAGTCTCAGATGTGATAGACCGTTTTGCCAAACGCCCTTATGGCTGGCCAGATGCCGAGATTTTATTGCTGGTGGGTCAGCTGGCGGCAATGGGGCGGATTTCACTGCAGTTAAATGGTGGCAGCTTACAGTTAAAAGATGCCTTTGAGCCTTTACAAAACAGTCGCCGTCGCCGTGATGTTTCCATTATTAAAAAGCGCCAGACTGATGATCAGGTGTTGAAACAGGCACGCCAACTGACCCAAGACCTATTCTCGGCCATGGGACCAGCGACAGAAAAAGAGCTGTTTGAATTCTATACCCAAAACTTTAAGACCTGGTTAGCCAACTTTAAGTCGTATAAGAGCAAAACCGATGTCGGGCAATTCCCTGGCAAGAAAGTCATTGAGCGGTCGATTCTGACTTTAGAACGCTTGCTGGCCAATAGCGACAGCTTCGATTTCTTTAAAGCGGTGGTTGATAACAAGGACGACTATCTGGATCTGGAAGAAGACTACCGTGATATTCATGAGTTCTTCAGCAATCAGATGCCAAGCTGGCAGCAACTGCAGCAGGCTCTACGTCATTTTGAGAAAAATAAACAGGCATTGGGCAGTGATGAGGTGGCAAAGAAAGCCCTCTCTGAATTACATCGTATATCCACCCTTGAATCGCCCTACGGCCTGTTAAATAAAATCGCTGATTTGGTTCGCACCGTGGAAAGTGTCAATCAACGCTTACTAACTGAAAAACGCAGTCAGGCGCTAGAGCAGCTGGATGACAAGATCAATCAGCTGGAAGCTGAAATCAAGAACAGCGGCATTGCTACAGCTGAGCTGAGTAACAAGCTACTGCGTCCGCTGCAATTGCTCAAAGCGGATATTGAAGTGGAAAGCAGCCTGTCCACCATTTACATGCTGCAAACCCAAACCGCCGTGGAGCGTTTTGATGAAGCCTTGTATGAGTTGGAAAGCGAAGTTCAGGCGGAAATCCAGCGTCAGGCCAAAGCGGCACAACTGGCTCAGAGTAAAGCAGAGAGTGTAGCGAGCTCAGCAACCACCGCCAGCCCAGCAACATCAGAACCTGCTGCGATTCCGGTAAAGCCAACTGTTGCCGTAGTGCCACCGAAACCGGTAGTCGAAGTTGATGTCGCCAGCATTTACAGCAAAACCTCCAGCAGCGTCTATCTGGAAACAGAAGAATCAGTAGATCAGTTTGTAGACGCACTCAAAGCTGAATTGAAAAAAATCGTGAGTGATAAAAAGCGTGTGCGTATCCGCTAACTCGGGTTAGGGATATCGGCATCAGTCATTAATTAAAGGTTTAAAGATGAATACCAGTAATATTAAAAAATACGCACCGCAAGCACGAAATGATTTTATCGCAGCCATGCGCAAGCAGGCGGCCAAATATGGCATCACCGCAGACAGCATTTTACCTGCAGAACAGAAAGGCGACTTGCTGTTGATTGGCGATCAGGTTTTTCCGCTATCAGTCATGAAACCACGTGACAAGCTGATCAAACGTATTCAAACCAGCAGTTTTGAGCAGACGATTGATTATATCGCTTACAGTTGGTTTAACCGTCTCTGTGCGATTCGTTATATGGAATGCAAAGGCTTACTGGATCATGGTCGCCGTGTACTGAGTAGTACCGATGGCAGTGCAGGTTTGCCACAGATTCTGGAAGAATGTCTGGATATTGACCTGCCGAGTTTAGATGCCGGCCGTGTGGCTGAGCTTAAGCTGGATGGTAATAAAGACGAAGAACTCTATCGTGAGCTATTACTGGCCCAATGCCATGCATTGAATCAGGTCATGCCACTCTTGTTTGAACAGGTTTCTGATGAGTCTGAACTACTGTTACCGGATAACCTGACTAAAACCGACTCCTTGATCCGTGATTTAGTGAGCAGCATTCCGGAAGAAGACTGGACGGATGTGCAGATTATTGGCTGGCTGTATCAGTTCTATATTTCTGAAAAGAAAGATCAGGTGATTGGTAAAGTCGTCAAGAGTGAAGACATTCCTGCAGCGACACAACTCTTCACCCCGAACTGGATTGTAAAATATTTGGTACAGAACAGTGTCGGTCGTTTATGGATGATGGCACAGCCAGAAAGTATGCTTGCCAGTGAGTGGGAATACTATATTCAGCCGGCTGAGCAAAGCGACGAAGTCAATGCACAGCTGAAACAGTTGATTGATGTGCGGATCAGTGAAGATGGCGATACTTTAAACCCCGAAAGTATTACGGTGCTGGATCCGGCCTGTGGTTCGGGGCATATTCTGGTGGAAGCTTATGACTGCTTAAAAGCGATTTACTTAGAACGTGGTTACCGCAGCCGGGATATTCCACGTTTGATTTTAGAAAAGAACCTGTACGGCATTGATATTGATACCCGTGCAGCACAGCTCGCCAGTTTTGCGCTGTTGATGAAAGCGCGTGAGGATGACCGCCGTTTATTTAGCAATCCACCAAAACTGAATATCATTGCGTTACAGGATAGCCAGCCGGAACGTTTAGATGCATTTAGCCAGGATTTGGCAAGCACAGGTCTAGAGAAGGCAGACTTAAAAGAACTGCTAGATTTATTTGAACATGCTTCAACGTTTGGTTCTTTAATTCAAATCCCTGAAGCATTCGCTAAAAAACTACCTGATTTAGAAAGCAAGCTGAATACAGCAGCAGCGTCTGGCGATATCTTTAGTCAACAGTCAGCACAAGAACTTTTGCCATTAGTTAAACAAGCGATTTTTTTAGCTAAGCAATATGATGCCGTGATTGCTAACCCGCCATATATGGGTAATAAGTACTTAAATCCAAATCTTAAAACCTATTTAAAAAAGAACTATCAAGGTTATGAAAAAGATCTTTTTTCAGCTTTCATGATTCGAAATTTAGAGCTGTCAAAAGAAAATGGGCAACTTGGTTTTATGTCGCCATTTGTGTGGATGTTTATCTCTTCTTATGAAAATCTACGTGCTCACTTTATTGATCATGCAACCATTACGACTTTAATTCAGCTTGAATACTCTGGTTTTGATGGTGCAACGGTTCCAATATGTACATTTACACTCGCAAAAACTCATATTACAGGCTTTACGGGTTCGTATATTCGTCTATCTGATTTTAAAGGCTCTGAAAATCAAGCACCGAAAACTTTAGAAGCGATTAACAATCCCAATTGTGGTTGGTTTTTTAATGCAAGACCAGATGATTTTAAGAAAATTCCAGGAAGTCCAATTGCTTACTGGGTTAGTAATAAGTTAAAAGAAATTTTTCATGATTCCTCTAGTTTATCTCAATTTGTTAAACCAATGATCGGTATGAGAACTGGGGATAATGATAGATTCATGCGTAGATGGTATGAGGTTTCTTTAAAAGAAAGTCACTTTAATTCTCAATCATCAGCTGAAGCTATGGAGTCACAAAAAAAATGGTTCCCATACCAAAAGGGTGGAAGCTTTAGGAGATGGTATGGAAATTTAGAATATTTAGTTAATTGGTTTAATGACGGGTATGAAATTAAAGACAATACATTAACTAATTATCCACAGCTATCTTGGGATAACTTAGGATGGAAAATATCTAATGAAAAATCATATTTTTTACCTTCAATTACTTGGACAGCTACTAGTTCTTCATATTTTGGGGTTAGATTTGCAGATAGTGGATGTTTATATGATGTCAAAGGATCATTTTGTTCTCCATCAGAAGATCTTTTATTATTAATTTTAGGATTATTAGGAAGTAAGTTTACAGAAAGTGTAGTAAAAATATTAAATCCTACAATTGAGATACAACCTAGAGATATAGCAGTAATACCATATTTACATGACAAATTATCATTAAAAAAAGATGAAATTAACTTTGTAGTAAATAAATTAATAGGTATTTCAAAGTTAAACTGGAACTCATATGAAACTGCATGGGACTTTAGTCAAAACCCAATTATTCGTACGGGGCAGCCAAATCTAGAACAGGCATTTAACACATGGCAACAGCAAAATGCTGACGCCGTGGCTGAAATGAAACGCTTGGAAGAAGAAAATAATAAGCTGTTTATTGATGCTTATGGCTTACAAGATGAATTGACGCCAGATGTTCCTGATGAACAGATCACTTTAACTCGTGCCGACCGTGAAAAAGACAGCCAGCGTTTAGTTTCTTATGCACTTGGCTGCATGATGGGACGTTATAGCTTAGACGAACCAGGTTTGATCTATGCCCATGCAGGCAATCAAGACTTTGACACCAGCTATTATCAATCATTCCCAGTCGATGCAGATGGCATTATTCCACTCACCGAAATGCACTGGTTTGAAGATGATGCCACCCATCGTATCCAAGAGTTCTTAACTGCGGTTTGGGGTAAAGACACATTAGATGCCAATATGCTGTGGCTGGCAGAAAGCTTGGATAAAAAAGCCAGTGAAACCGCTGAAGATACCATTCGCCGTTACCTCGCTAGCAAATTCTATAAAGACCACATGCAAACCTATAAAAAGCGTCCGATCTACTGGTTATTTAGCAGTGGTAAACAGGGGGCTTTCCAGGCGTTGGTGTACTTGCACCGCTATAACGAAAGTACTTTGGCACGTATGCGTACTGAATACGTCATGCCACTGATTTCCAAAATGGCTGCCTATGCTAATTCTCTAGAAACAGCAAAAGAAAGCAGTGACTCTGCGGCTGAAATCAAACGCATCGAGAAAAAACTGCAAGATTTACATAAGCAACAAGCTGAACTGAGTAGCTTTGAGGAAAAACTGCGCCACTATGCCGATCAGCGTATTTCACTGGATCAAGATGATGGGGTAAAAGTGAACTATGGCAAGTTTGGGGACTTGTTGGCTGAAGTCAAAGCGATTACGGGGGAGAAATGATGAATGCTTTTTCTCCGGTACTAGACCTTGATGAGGTCGTTGCATGAATTTAAGTCAACTACAACAAGGTCTGGAACAAGCCTTTTATATTGAACAGCACCGGATTGTCTTCTGGTACGATGCTGAGCAGTCTTTTACTGAAGAAGTAAGGGCATTAAAGCTGAATGATGTCCATATTTTGAATATGACAGAAGAATCCAGCCTTGCGATCAAGCTCAAACTGGAACTTGAGGATCAGCAGGGTAAATACTTGCTGTATTTCCCTAGTCCTGAGCCTGAGACCGAAAAAGACTGGTTACTGGACATCAAGCTGTATTCACGCAGCTTCTATGCCGATCATTTCTCGATTATTTTCAATGAGCTGGGTTTACAGCAGCAGAGTCTAAGAGAACATCTGACCAAACGTGAAGAATTCCTTAAAGCCAAAGCCCGTCTGAGTACATTGAAACGCTATATCCAGTCTGATGCAGATGAACAGGATCTGGATATGGCCATGATTGCGGCTGTGGTCAAGGCTGACAGTGCCGAACTCATGCATATCGTTCTGGCACTGGCAGATGAAATGGTACAACAGAATCTGAGTCTAGAAGTAAATCCAGACTCCTTTGCTGAACTGGAAAAATTCCAACTGGTGCCAGCTTTAGTCACAGCATTACAGGCGGAAATTGGTTATCCAGCATCGGTTGAAGAATTGAATGGGGAAGCACCATTCAAGCTCGGTACGTTCTTTATCCGGTTAATGACCACAGGCTTTTGTGAAAGCCTGGGCGATATACCGCTATGGGCTCAGGAACTGGTGATGTCATCAGTCAGCTCCCGTGCAACAGCCAGAGCCTTTTTGTCGCGCTGGAGAGACAGCTCCAAATACTACCCAACCTTCGATACACTCTCCCAGACCGTGGCCAATGCACTGCGGATCCAGGAGAAGGTCGGGACTTTTGATCTGGAGCAGCTGCTCGATGTCATGACCTTTGAAGTGATTGAGCAAAAGATCATTGTTGATTTGGCCAGTCATATCCCAGCAGCAGCCAAAGCTGAACTGGAACATTTCAGAACGATTATTTCTACCCGTCTGGATGGCTATTGGGCTTCCAAACATAAGGACGATGCAACCCGCCGTAAATACCGTACCGTCTATACAGCGTTGCAGGCAGCCATTGAGCTGTTCAGCCTGCGACTGCTGTTTGATGCCGGTTTCTATTTCGACTCTAGCGAAGCCTTGTATAAAGCCTACGAGCAGGAGTTGTATCGCTTTGATATGGCCTATCGCCACTACAGTGCTGCTTCTCAACGCGCTCATGTCGATATCCTGAAAAAACTCGATGAAGAAGTCGAAAATTGCTATTCCTACTGGTTTATTGACCACTTGGCACGCAACTGGGGAGAGCGGATTGAAGCTGAACAACGCTTGAATGTCTGGAAAATGGCAGATATCCCAAATCAGCAAAACTTCTACGATACCCACGTCAGACCCTTACTGGGTTCTGCAACGAAACGCCGTATTGTGGTGATTATTAGTGATGCTTTCCGTTATGAAGCTGCGGTAGAGCTGCGTGATCGTATCAATGAAAAGCGTTATTCTGAAGCGACCTTGTCTTCACAGCTGGGCGTTGTCCCAAGTTACACCACACTTGGCATGGCTTCGTTGTTGCCGCATCAGACTTTGGAGTACAAAGAGGCCGCAGGGGATGATGTTTTAGTAGATGGACAATCCAGCAAAGGGACTGCAGCACGATCAAAAATTCTTGCAGCCTATAACGGATTGGCGGTTACCGCTGAAACGGTAAAAGGCTGGTCGCGTGATGAAGGCCGTGAAGCACTCAAAGACCATGATCTGATTTACGTTTATCACAACGTGATTGATGCTCGAGGAGACAGTGCCTCTACAGAATCAGAAACCTTTATGGCGGTGGAACATGCTATTGAAGAGCTGACCGAACTTAGCCGCAAAATTTTAATGCACTTTAATATTTCCACCCTATTGATTACAGCCGACCATGGCTTCCTGTTCCAGCAAAGTAAACTGGAATCTGCGGATCGTTCAAGCTTGACTGAAAAACCTGCCAATACATTGAAAAGCAAAAAACGCTATGTGATTGGGTATGGTTTACCAGAGAGCAAGGAAGCATGGAAAGGCTCAACCCAAGCTACGGCAGGCACACTATCTGCGACTGATTTCTGGATTCCAAAAGGGGCGAACCGTTTCCATTTTGTAGGAGGCTCACGTTTCGTGCATGGTGGCATCATGCCTCAGGAAATCGTAGTGCCTGTACTAACGGTAAAACAGCTGCGTGGTGAAAAGGCTGGACAAAGAACCAAGCGTAAAGTTGAGGTTATTTCTACCAAATCCACGCTGAAAATGGTCAATAACATCCAGAAGTTTGATTTGATGCAAACTGAAGCTATCAGTGAACTGGTCATGCCAGTGACCCTGTCGATTGCCATTTATGATGGGGATCTCAAAGTGTCAAGTGAAGAAACCTTGACCTTTGATAGCAGTACCGACTCTGTTGCGGAACGGGTAAAACAGGTCAGACTGTCATTATCCGGTACTGATTTTGACCGTAAGAAAGATTACTTCCTGGTACTGAAGGACAAAGACCTGAATATCGAGATGCAGCGCTATAAGGTCACCATTGATCTGGCATTTACCGATGACTTCTTCTGATAACGAATTAACGAAAGAGCGTAGCCTACATGGAATCTGCTAACGATAAAGAACTGGATCAGCTGCTGAATGAACACTTTGCTGGGCGGGTGGTACGTAAGGATCTGACTAAACTGATCAAAGAAGGGGCCAATGTCCCGGTCTATGTACTCGAATACCTGCTAGGGATGTACTGTGCCTCGGATGATCCAGAGATCATAGAGCAGGGACTACGTAACGTAAAGACCGTGCTGGCAGAGAACTATGTACGACCTGATGAAGCTGAGAAGGTGAAATCCCTGGTTCGTGAGCGTGGCAGTTATAAGGTCATTGATCGGGTGACCGTAAAGCTGAATGAGCGTAAGGACAAATACGAAGCATCATTTAGTAATCTGGGCATCAAAGATGCCGAAATCTCGGCAGGCATCGTCAAAGAGTATGAAAAATTACTTGTTGGTGGTATCTGGGTCATTGCTACGCTCAGTTATTATTTTGAAGAAGGACAAACCAATTCTCCATTTGGGGTGAGCTTACTCAAGCCGATTCAAATGCCGAATATGAATATGGATGAACTCTTCAGTGGCAGAGCAGCATTAAGCACTGATCAGTGGCGCGAGAGTTTAATCCGTTCCATCGGCATGGAACCGGCTTCGTTAAAAGAGGACGTGCAATGGCACCTATTAGCGCGTATGGTTCCGTTCGTTGAAAATAACTATAACGTTTGTGAACTGGGACCACGCGGTACCGGGAAAAGCCATATTTACAAAGAGTGTTCACCGAATAGTATTTTAGTCTCTGGTGGGCAAACGACTGTCGCCAACCTGTTCTATAACATGAGTAGCCGCCGTATTGGTCTGGTGGGCTTATGGGATGTGGTAGCTTTTGATGAAGTCGCCGGTATTTCCTTTAAGGATAAAGATGGCGTACAGATCATGAAAGACTACATGGCCTCAGGATCTTTTGCCCGTGGTCGTGAACAGATGGAAGCCTCAGCTTCGATGGTTTTTGTGGGTAATATTAACCAAAGTGTTGAATCTTTGGTGAAGACTAGCCACTTATTGGCTCCGTTTCCTGAAGCTATGATCGATTCAGCATTCTTTGATCGCTTTCATGCCTATATCCCAGGTTGGGAAATTCCGAAAATGCGCCCGGAATTCTTTACCAACCGTTATGGCCTGATTGTTGATTATCTGGCTGAATTCTTCCGGGAAATGCGCAAGCGCAGTTTTGCGGATGCCATTGAGAAGTACTTCAAGCTAGGGAATAACCTGAATCAGCGTGATGTGATCGCCGTTCGCAAGACGGTTTCTGGATTGATGAAGCTGCTTTACCCACACGGTCAGTTTAATAAAGAAGATGTACGGCAATGCCTGGAATATGCACTGCAGGTGCGCCGTCGGGTCAAAGAACAGCTGAAGAAAATTGGAGGGATGGAATTCTATGATGTGCATTTTAGCTATATCGACAATGACACTCTAGAAGAGCATTTTGTTTCGGTAAAAGAGCAGGGTGGAGGTGGACTTATTCCCGAAGGTCCTGCTAAACCAGGCTTCCTGTATACCATTGGCCTCAGTAATAAGGGCATGCCAGGCTTATACCGCTTAGAACTGCAAGTCACTAAAGGTTCAGGAAAATTGGCGACATCTGGCTTATGGAATTCAAGTAGTGCCAAAGAACAGGTCAAGATTGCTTTTGATTACTTCAAAGCCAATGCATCCCGGATCTCGGGGGGGAGTAAGGTGCTGGAACATGATTTCCATTTACATGTGGTGGAATTACAGAATACCGGCCCGCTCAGCCATCTTGCTCTGCCAAGTTTAGTGGCTTTCGCTTCTGGCCTCTTAGGACGATCGGTTCAAAGTCAGATGGTGGTACTGGGTGATATGAGCTTGGGTGGTTCTGTGACACCGGTGGAAAGTATTGCCGAATGTCTGCAAGTTGCTTTTGATGCGGGTGCCAAGAAGGTTGCTTTGCCAATGAGTAGTGCGGCAGATATCCCAACGATTCCTGTGGAACTGTTTACCAAGTTCCAGACCAGCTTCTATGCAGATCCGGTAGATGCTGTGTTTAAGGGGCTAGGGGTGGATTAATTTCATATCTGTCTGGAAGAGTTACAGTAGATTGTTTTAAATTCAGTTTCTCAAGTTAAACACCATGTTGTAAAAGCATAATACTGCCTCTTTTAAAGAGCTAGTATTTTAGGGGGGGATTACCCTTCATTTTTTCTTGATCAGATATCTGTTGTATTTTGACAGGATTTTGTTGATCTAAATATTTTTGATACCAAACACGCAATGTTTCAGGAGTACAACCGATTTTAGGATCAATAGCTGTGATTGCTGCCCAAGTAGAAGGATAATCTTTTTGGCACTGTTGCAAATAGGCTGACATGATAAGCTAAATATCTTATTTATTTCGAGATACAGCAGATGAATCCCTTCCACGGTCGGCACTTTCAAGGTGAAATCATTCTTTGGGCTGTTCGTTGGTATTGTAAATATGGCATCAGCTATCGTGAACTTCAAGAAATGCTCGCTGAACGAGGCATAAATGTGGATCACAGTACAATTTATCGTTGGGTTCAGCGTTATGCTCCAGAAATGGAAAAACGGTTACGCTGGTATTGGCGTAATCCTACAGATTTACATTCATGGCATATGGATGAGACTTATATCAAAGTGAAGGGGCGATGGACTTACCTGTATCGTGCAGTTGATCAATGGGGTCATACGATTGACTTTTACCTTTCCGCTAGACGGAACAGTAAATCAGCCTATAGTTTTCTAGGAAAGATCTTCAATACGGTGAAAAAATGGCAAATTCCACGGGTCATCAATACAGATAAAGCAGCGACCTATGGCCATGCTTTATCACGATTAAAGCGAGAAGGAAAATGTCCAGTAGATATTGAGCACAGGCAGATTAAGTATAAAAATAATGTCATTGAATGTGATCATGGTAAGTTAAAGCGAATCATCAGGGCCACATTAGGATTCAAATCTATGAAGACTGCTTATGCCACAATTAAAGGTATTGAAGTCATGCGTGCACTACGTA
>NZ_JCAKNA010000038.1:0-19664 GCF_059515885.1 Acinetobacter sp. FY683
AGATTGTTAAGAATCTAGTTAATTCCTGAAAAATATATATAATCGTATCCAGTACGCATAATCGCAGGTTTGCGACAAAACGTATAGTTATGCGGGGAAGTTGCGACAAAACGTATAGTTTTGAGATTGCAGCATGGATTAAGGCTAAAAAATACGCAAAAATATAATAAGTTAGAGCTAAACACCTAATTAATTACTGATTTTTAAGAAAAATTTAGCCATTTTTTGTATACTATTGATAAGTCTGTGGATTATTTGCGACAAAACGTATAGGTATGTGACAAAACGTATAGTTGTAGCGACAAAACGTATAGTTATAGCGACAAAACGTATAGTTGTAGCGACAAAACGTATAGTTATAGCGACAAAACGTATAGTTATAGGCTTGTAAACTTATGTTTTACAAAAAGAAATTAAGGCTCTTAAACTGTTCTAAACACTCCTAAACTCTATTTAAACTCTTTTTAAACCCGATTCTAGTTTTTTTTAAAAAGTTTTTAGAAATGTTTAGAAGATTATTAAAGTGATATTTACATGACAAAAAGGGAAGGGATCTAAAAAAATATGAGCTTTGATATATACAAACTTTTTACAAAAGTTTTAAATTATTCATTAAAGTTTTAAACTTTTTGATATATATTAAAAGCGTTTAAAAATAATTGATGTTTTTGTGTCTTTTACACACAGTTACACTTCAGTTACATTTTTAAATTAATTATATTTTGTAAGAATCCGCACTTCACTTTTAAAAAACTAGGGATCTTGCAGAAATGGCTTTAACGATGAATGACTTGAAAACAGTCGATGACTTCAACGCCAATAACTATGGTGTTGAAATTGGTATGAACGAGCAGTTCCAATATTTTGTGACTGTTAAAGTAAATGATGTTGATCACATCATTCATACTGCATCAGGAAAAATTCGATTCACACGGAATTTACCCTTCTTGATTCAAGAGATTTGTTCAATGTGCAGCAATGCCAAAACAATATCTCTAAACTTTGAAGGCAAGTTATTCGTACTGGAAAACTCATCTAAATAGAGTGACTACTTGTGTATAAAAAATTTATTTTAGGTTTAACTTTAGCTAGTGCATCTGCCTTAGTTGCAGCTAAAGATGAAAATTATGGCTGTCGTGCTTTTATGTGCTTTGCTGGCGGTCTTAATGTTTCTGAATGTCAGTCTACAATTAGTGACGTAAAAAAAGATCTGGCTAAAGGTAAAGGCTTTCCTCACTGTTCATTCGTCAGCAGTAATCAAGACGGATCTGTTGGAGGTGGAGAAGGACAACCTAAAATTTCATCTTATACACATAATAAAAGAGTTTATCTGTATGTAGATGACAAGTTAGTCACTACAGTTAAAAAGTCCTAAGTTTTTGCAAGAAAAAAGCCTGATTTAATCAGGCTTTTTTTTCTTGTAATTGTTTATAGAAAATTCTTAAAACTTCTTTGACTGCTACACTTTTTCCGTGTTTTTCCCCGCCATAAATATCTTTTAAATATTCTAAGGCTTCCAGTGCTTCAACATCTTCAGGAACATCCATATTGAAATAAACTGAAAGTGGAGTTTTGGTAGTAGGCTTTTTTCTATATCTTTTTCTGCGATCTAATACCTTTCCTTCTGTTCCTAGTTCTTCAGTCATAACTTATCCCATTTAATAAATGTCCACAGGTGGATATTAAGTCCTTTTTAAATAATTTACTACTTATATCGGGTCGCCATTTATGAGAAGTAGCATTGCAATAGTATGTTTTAACGTGGGGTTATAACCCTTTTAATAACCTCATATTATGTACTATGTACTATATAAATCCCGCTACTAGATCAAATGGGAGCAGTTTATTTTCTGCGGTCGCCATTTAAAAAGCACAGCTTTTTAAAGCTCACTTGAAAATCAACGGTAATCAGGGAAGGGAAAATTTAACTGATTGCGTCAGTTCGCAAAGTAGACACTTTGCTCTGATATATGTGCTATGGATCTGGATTAGATAGGTAATATAGATGCCTGGATAAACGCTGCAGCTTGCAGCTTTTATCCAAGCATCGAGGTTTTTAGTCATGACTAAAGCAGAATTTAGCTAAAATATTTAAAATTTCTTTAAATTATTTAAAAAAACTTTACCAAGATTACCTAAATTGATGATAATGCACCTTTGTTATGGGTGCTTTAAAAGGTTTTATGGATGACTGATTTTATAAATATTGATCCTGATTTTTCTATTTCAGAGGTGGTGCTAGAGGAATCTAATAAACAAGGATTTATTAAAGAGTTAATTATTAATGAATTTGAGGGTGGATTTTTTATCACAGCAAAACTGGCATGGTCAGGCCAAAAGGTTTGGACTTTAACAACAAGACGAGAAAAAGATAAAGCTAGGATCTTTAAGGATCTGACTAGGCTTAATGATTTCTTGAAAGAAAAAATTTATACAGAAGAAGTAAAAATAATAAGAATCAAGTAAAAAAATACAAAAGCCCTTTCCAATATGGTATATTTTGGATTGTATTCTTTAAAGCTCTAAGACGGTATTTAAGAAAATGGCTATAAGTTTAAATAAATATGGAAATTTTTTAAAATTTTTTCTAGTTATTTCATGTGTTTATCTTGTGTGCTTCATGCCACAAGATGCACTGCTTTTAGAAATCCTTGTAGATTTCACTAAATTTCAAGTAGTTGCTTTCTTATATTCATCTTTTCTTTGTGGGCTTTCGAGTTTCCTAAATTTCACAATTTGGAAATAACCCATGAATCTTGTAATCGTTGAATCTCCTAACAAATGTTCAAAAATTGGAAGTTTTTTAGGATCTGATTTTAAAGTTGTGGCCAGTGTTGGCCATGTTCGGGATCTACCAAGAAAAGGCTTAGGTATTGATATAGCCAATGATTTTGCAATGGAATATTCATTTATTCCTGATGCCAAAGTTAATGACAGAACTTTTGACGGTGGCGAAAAACGTATTGAAAAAATAAAAGCCTTTTTGAATAAAGCAGACAAGATTTATTTAGCTACCGATCCAGACAGGGAAGGTGAAGCTATTTCATGGCATTTAAAAGAATGTTTAGGTCTGGAAGATGGTCAATTTGAACGAATAGAATTTAATGAAATTTCAGAAAAAGCTATTAAAGAAGCCATTAATAATGGGCGTGGTTTAGATTATCAGCTTGTATATGCTCAAGAAGCACGTAGGGCTTTAGATCGTCTGGTGGGCTATCTAGTTTCCCCTATTGCATCTAATCTTATGGGTCAGCCTTCATCTGCGGGGCGGGTACAATCTCCTGCTGTTTTAATCGTTGTCCTTAGAGAAATCGAAATCCAGAAATTCAAAGTTACTAACCACTTTGGCGTTAATTTGAGTTTTGATAAAGAGCCTAAAAAATGGATCTCGCAATGGGTTACAACGGAATTTGTAACTGAGAATCAGCCTTATGTTTTAGATCGTTCCTTAGCTGAAGAAGTTGCAAAAACTAAGAAAGTTAAAGTTTTAAACTGCACTGAAAAAACAGAGTATTCAAATGCTCCTTCTCCTTTCTCTACAGCCCTACTTTTACAAGCTGCTAGTGTAGCGTTAGGCTTTAGCCCTCAACAAACAACCAAAGCAGCACAGGCATTATTTGAACAAGGGGCAATTACTTACATTCGGACTGACGGCCTAAACATAGCTGATGAAAGTGTAGAAGAAATCTTTGCTTATGCTAATGAACATCAATTTTCTTTACCTGAAAAGCCTAATAAGTTTAAGGAAAAAGATGGGGCGCAAAACGCCCATGAAGCAATCCGACCTGTTCACATAACTGATAAAGATCTAGGAAAGTCACCAGAACAAAAAGCTTTATATCAATTGATTTGGGAACGTACTATTTCAAGTCAATTGGCCAAAGCTGAATATAAAGCCGTTACTTTGGAATTACTGTCTGAAGATGGAAAATATAAGTTCCATGCTAAAAGCCGTGAGCTAATAAAAAAAGGGTGGATGGTTTTTGGTAAAGACTGCCTGAATGAAGATGAAAACGAGCCTTCAGGCGTGGTGCCAGTCTTAGAAGTTGGTTCTGTAGTTGATGTTGAAAGCGGTGAAGTTATTGCAAAACAAACTAAGCCACCAAAACGCTATACAGAAGCTTCACTAATTAAAAAATTGGAAAGCTGCGGGATTGGTCGCCCTTCTACTTATTCATCAATTATGGCCAATATTCTGAATAAGGGCTTTCTGGAGGTAGAAAAGAAAGTCTTAAAACCAACTAAATTAGGGAATGATCTAATTGGTAGTCTGTTAAAAGCTAAGTTTAGCTTTCTGGATCTGCACTATTCAAAAGAGATGGAGTTGCAGCTAGATAAAATTGCATCTGGTGAAACTTCATATAATTCGGTTGTTTCTGCCTTATACACTCAACTTGCTCAAGAGCTAAGTACAGCTTCAAAACTGACAGCTATAAACGCAATACCTTGTCCAAAGTGTAAAAGCCAGTTAAAAAAATTTAAGAATACTAAAACCAATCAATTTTTTTGGATTTGTAGCAATGAGGACTGTAAGCACTCGATGAATGACGACAAGGGTAAACCAGTCGAAAAAGTTATTCATTCATGCCCTAAATGTAAAACAGGTCGCTTAAATAAATTCCAAAATTCGCAAACTAAAGAATTTTTTTGGATCTGCAATGATCAGGAATGTAAGCACTCGATGGATGACAAGAAAGGTCAGCCAGTAGAGAAAATCAAATATCCTTGCCCTAAATGCTCAACGCCATTATTCAGATCCAAAAAAGAAGGTAAAGATCCGATCTGGTTCTGTCCTAATCGGGAAACAGATTGCAAAGTCTTTTTGCCTGAAGTTAATAAAAAGCCACTTCTTGAAGTCTATTCATGTCCTCAATGTGCCAGTGATTTAAGACGGATCAATGGGGCAAATGGCTATTTTTGGGGGTGTACCAACTATAAAAATGGGTGCTCCGCTACTTATCCAGATCAAAAAGGTAAGCCAAAATTTGAGGTGAAAAAGTAATGATTGATTTCGTAGTTTTGGCACAACAATGTGCGCCACAAGTTGATGTAAATATTGCGTCTGCAATTGTTAAATCTGAATCCTCATTTAATCCTTTTGCGATAGGGGTTAATCGTGCCGCAGGTCTTAAAAAACAGCCGACTAGCTATGAAGAAGCTGTATCTGTGGCCAAAAGATTAATTAGCCAGGGACGAAATATTGATGTTGGTTTTGCTCAGATTAATAGTGCTAATTTCAAAAGATTAAATCTTAGTGTCGAGCAAGTTTTTGATCCCTGCACTAATCTAAGCGCAATGCAATTTATCTTTAATGACTGCCGAAATAGGGCAAAAGGCAAAGATATTTATAAAGCTATGTCTTGCTATAACACTGGCAACCATTCATCAGGATTTAGAAATGGGTATGTAGCGAAAGTATCAAGAAATTTGAATTATTTTGCTAATGGTTCACTCAATACCATGCCTGTAAAATTCAATCCTCCCTCACCTCCTATGAATAGCTCAGAACAGCTTGCATATTTTGCTACTAATGCAGATATGCCTAACTCCAATGGATATAACGAAAATACAGAACTTCAAAGCCTTCCAGTAGTGGAGAAACGGCCTTCATTTTTCTTAACTAACGGCACAAATATTAAAGAAAAAGAAAAAAGTTTAAAATCTTCTATGATCTTTTAAAATATTTTCAAAAAGTTTAAAACTTAGTGTAATATATTAAATATACAGTACCAATGAACAATATTTGATTATCCAAAAATATTGTTCTTGGTACTTAATGCGCTAGGTCTTAATTGCTTCACTTGGAGAAAATAATGAAAGCAAATCAAACGCAAATAACAACGACTAAAACGACTGGTATCAAAGCAAGCGTATTGATGTTGTTCATGACGTTAATCTCAAGCCCTGCTTTTGCTCAAATCTCAAAAGTTAATACGGTTATGGCTAATGTTCAGTCAGTCTTAGCGGGTGTGGCTGTAACTGTATTTACCATCACTATCATGTGGGCTGGCTTTAAATTGGCTTGGCAACAAGCGAAGTGGTCAGACATTTCTAACATCGTTATCGGGGGGATTTTGGTAGGTGGTGCTGCGGGTATCGCTGCTTGGCTGATTAACTAATGTCGAATTTTTCTGATCCAATTTTCAGGGGTTGCACTCGTCCTGCCATGCTTTTTGGCGTTCCAATGTTGCCTTTTTTGTTGGTGACGGGGGTAGCAATTCTTTTAGCGGGTTGGTCTTTTTATCTACTTAGTGCCTATGTGACTTTATTTATAGCAGCTATTTATGTGCCTATTTACTTCTGGATGCGGGCAATAACAAAAGTAGATGACCAACGATTAAAGCAAGTATTGATGCGGTGGCGCATAAGAGGGAAACAGATCCAGAACCATCAAAAATGGGGAGCAATCTCATTTTCGCCACTTAAATTAAAGAAAAGGAAATAACAATATCATGCGTTCAAAACAGCAAGTTAAAGATAGCGCAAATGCTGAGGTCGCAATTTCAGACTATCTGCCGTTTGGTAATCATGTTTCCAACAATGTTATTAAGCTTAAAAATGGTGAATACATTGCTACATGGAAATTAGAAGGCATTTCGTTTGAAACAGTTGAAGCCGATATTATTAGAATCCGTAAAGAAGGATTAAATAATTTTTATCGTGCTTTAGGTGGCGGTCACTTTGCTGTTTGGACGCATAAGATTCGTAGGGGAGTTAATGAACGTCTAAATGGCGTTTATGAAAATGATTTTATTGCTGATTTTAATGAAAGATATTATCAGCAGTTTCAGGGTGAAAAGAATAAACAGATGGCTACTGAATTGTATTTAACAATTCTTTATCGTCCTGAAATTTCCAGATTAACAAAGATCTTTAAGAGTAAAGCTAGTCGTGATCCAGTAGCCCTGAAAAAGCAGATTAAGCGGGATCTCGATATTTTGGATGATGTAGCCAAACAGGTTGAAGCAAGTCTATATCACTACAATCCAGAACGTCTGGCGACCTATACCAAGAAAGGTTTTGTCTACTCCGAAATGTGTAATCTGCTTGGTTTCTTAACTAATGGAGTTTGGGAAGAAATCCCTTTAAGACAAGCTAATCTTGATCAATATATTCCAAGTAGTCGCTTGTTCTTTGGTGACAAAAACGGCTATTTACAGATCAAACATCCTGAAGCTCAAAAATATGTAGGCTTTCTGGATATTCAAGAATTTCCACGTTTATCAGAATCAGGAATGTGCAATTCCATCCTGTATGGAAACTATGAATACATTGAAACTCAAAGTTTCACGGTTTATGGCAAGCGTGATGCTGTAGATAAATTAAAAACAATTAAAGGACAGCTAAATTCTGTAGAGGACGTTTCAGATCAAGAGATTCGTGATATTGATCTGGCTATGAGTGAAGCTAATAGCGGGAATTTCCAGTTAGGCGAATATCACTATACGCTTGCGATTTTTGGTGATTCACCAAATCAAGTTGCTCTGAATGTTTCGAGTGCCAGAACTGCTTTATCAGATGAAGCAGGGTTCAAAATGGCTGTAATTGATACTGTTCCTGAATGTGCATGGTTCTCGCAATTAGCGGGTAACTTTAATATGCGTCCAAGAGAAGCATATCTCACAAGCCTAAATTTTTCTGCTTTAAGCCCTTTCCATAACTTCGCAAGAGGTAAACGTGACGGCAATCCTTGGGGTGAAGCACTAGCTTTATTTAAAACTCCAAGTGGCCAACCATTTTACTTTAATCATCATGTTAGCCCAGATAAGCAAGATTCTACAGATGACAAGATGCCAGGTAATACGTGTGTCATTGGAACAACTGGTGTGGGTAAAACAACCCTAGTCATGGCCATGATGATGTTTGCTTGTAAGTATAAAAATCTGAAGGGTGTTTTCTTTGATAAAGATAGGGGCGCAGAAATTGGGATTAGACGGATTGGGGGTCAATACTATGCCTTAGAGCGTGGTGTACCAACTGGCTTTAATCCGTTGCAGCTACCACCGACTGAAACAAATATTCAGTTTGTAGAAAAGCTTGTAAAAATTCTGGTAGGTGGTGTTCGTAATGCTGCCGAAGATCTGGAAATCAGTCAGGCTGTTCGTACCATTATGCGTGATGATATGCCGTTAGAACTCCGCAGACTTTCAGCTTTATATATGAATCTGAAAGTAAATGGCGGGGGGGATTCGCTTCAGGATCGTTTAGCTAAATGGTGTAACACTGCTGATCATGACGGAAATTTATCTTGGGTCTTTGATAATCCATACGATACTCAAGACTTTTCTAAAGCAAAAATGCCAATCTTTGGTTATGACTACACGGAATTTTTAGATGATCCAGAAGTCCGTACACCAATCATGGCTTATCTATTACACATCACAGATTCATTGATTGATGGTAGTCCGTTTATTTATTGGATGGACGAGTTTTGGAAGCCATTAACAGATGAATATTTCAAAGATTTTGCCAAAGATAAGCAGAAAACTATTCGTAAATTGAATGGTCTAGGTGTCTTTATGACGCAATCCCCAAGTGACGTTTTAGATTCTGACATTGGTAAAACAATGGTTGAACAAAGCGTTACTCAAATCTTTTTACCTAATCCTCGTGCTGATTACGATGACTATGTAAACGGCTTTAAGGTCACTCCGCAAGAATTTGAAATTATTAGAGAGCTAGAAGAAAACTCACGCATGTTCTTAGTTAAGCAGGGTAGCCGTTCCGCACTCTGCAAAATGGATCTAGGCGAAATGCGTGACGTTTTACAGATTATTTCAGGCTCTAAGGACAATGTAGAACTTCTCGAAAATCTCATGAATGAAGTTGGTGAAGATCCTAACGATTGGGGCGAACTTTTCTTACAACGGATCGCAGAACGTAAAAAATTAATTTCAGAAAAAGGAGTTGCTTAGTCATGACTAAGTTTTTAGCACTATCAAGTTTGTTGGTTATTTCTACTTTAACAACTGCATGTTCTGATGATAAGGAACAGGTTAAGCAGTTAAAAGAAGAAGTGAAGGCTGCACAACAATTAAAACCTCAAGATTTAACTGCTGAACAGCAAGAGGAACTGAAGCAGCGCAAGGCTAGAGCATCCCAAAAGGGTAATATTCTTGATGAATATGATCCTTCTGCACCTCAAAAATCAGTAAAACCAGAAACTAAAAAAGGATCGGGAAATATCCTCGATGGATATAAACCAGATTCAAAATAATTAAGGATTCATAGGGGATTGCAATGGCAATTATTACTACATTAGAAACAAAAATTGATTCTCTATTAGCAAGTTACGTGACAGGTGTTAGTAGTAATATCGCTTCTGCAATTGTTCCTATAGCTTTGACTGCTGCAACAATTTATATCCTGATCATTGGCTACAATATTGCGACTGGTGCACAAGAAGATTCCATTTATACCGCTTTATGGAAGTTTTTTAAGATCGCTTTTGTGGGTGGGATTGCTTTAAGTGCAGGGGTTTATCAGTCCTTTGTTGTTGAAGCCATTAACGGACTAGCCATAGGTTTAATTCAAATTGTTAGTCCAGGTGGTGAATCTTCGTTAGGTGCTTTACTGGATCAAGTGAGCGTTCCGTGGGGTGAATTAATCCAAAAATTAGGTGAGGAAGCTGAATCAGCTTCTGGCGTTTTCCCTGATATTGGCTTGTATTTATCTGCTGCTGTTGTTGCTGTCGCTCAATTCCTATTGTTCTTCATTGGTACTGGCCTATATTTACTGGCAAAAATCAGTCTGCAACTTTGTTTAGGCGTTGGTCCCATATTCATTCTGTGTGCAATGTTCCCTGCTACACAAAAATATTTTGAAAGTTGGCTTTCTCAAACATTGAGCTATGTTTTCACCATAGGCTTTATCACAGCAATTATCAGTATGCTCTTTGCTTTCGTTTCAGGCATGTGTACGCAAATCACTAATAACTTTGATGCGGGCGACATTCTTACTTCTGTAGTTTCCCTCTGTATTGTTGCGGGAACTATTGTAGTGATCATGTGGAACATTCCAACGATGGCTTCAGCCATAACAGGTGGGGCGGGTGTTCAAGGTGTCGGTCGTGCTGTAGCTCAAGCAATTACTAAAGGTCGTGGCGGTAATAATTCAAAATCTGATAGTGCTTCAGCTACTCCTACCACTGGGGGAAGTGTTCAAGGGAATTCTAGCAGCTCTAATAATTCCAATAGCTCGAATACAGGAGGATCTAAGCCGTTATATCAACGACACACACTCTCTAACCTCAAAAGAAACAAATAGGAATTTTTCTAATGAAAAAACAATTGTTAGCTTTGGGTTTAGGTTCATCTTTGTTTATTAGTGGTCAAGCCAATGCTACAGGTATTCCTGTCATTGACGGTGCTAACCTTGTTCAAGCTGTTCAAAATATGGTGGCTTGGGGTGAGCAATACAATCAGATGGTGAACCAGATCCAACAGGCAAAACAGCAATACGATTCCATTACTGGTATTCGTGGTTTCGGTGATGCTGTCAATAATCCATATCTTAAAGACGTGATTCCAAGTGATGTTGCTGACATTTATAAAGGCATCCAACAAGGCGGTGTCAATGGTATGACTTCAGCAGCTAGGAACATTCGTGATGCCACAATGGTTTATGACTGTGCTTCTAGAACTGGCCAGAACTATAAAGCCTGTCAAGCTGCATTAAATAACAATGCACAAACACAGGCTTTAAATCAGCAAGCGTTAGGCGTTGCGGATCTGCGTACTGAGCAGATTGATAATCTGCGTAAACAGATCAATAACACTACTGATGCTAAAGCTATCGCTGAGTTACAGGCTAGGATTCAAGCGGAACAGTCACAAGTTGCTAATGATGCAAACCGAATTGCTTTGATGCAGGCGCAAGCGCAAGCTCAAAAAGATGCAGCACAACAGCTTGAAATTGAAGGCCGATTAAAACGTGCTGCCCAAAAAGGCAACATTCTTGACGGCTACTCTGGTAACTAAACCTTTAAAAAAAGCCCATTTCTTTTGAAATGGGTATTTTTTTTTGCAATTTTTCAGAAAACATTGAATTAATAAAACCAAAATATATTATTTTGGTTTACGATTTTTATATTTTTTGGCATACTTAGAGAAATAACTCTAATAGGGTCTATCGGGTCTATCATGAACAAACTTAAAAAAGTATCTGCTGCTGAAGAAGCTAAAAGCTATGAAAAAGCTATGGATTGGGAAGCAGATCTTATTGCGATGCGAGCTAAGTCAGAACGTAAAGCTTGGACTATTGCAAAAGTAGCGGTGGGCGTGGCCGTCTTAGAAGCCATTGGATTAGTGACATTAGCTCCAATGCGCCAGACTGTACCTGTTGTTTTCACAGTAGATAAAGCTCAAGGAAATGTTGAATACGTGGGCGTTGTTGATGATCAGCAAGTGAAAGGCAAACAAGAATTAATTGATAAAAATAACATTACTCGTTATGTAACCGCCCGTGAGAGTTATTTCTATCCGTTATTACAGCCAGATTATGATTTAGTCATGACTATGAGTAGTAATCAGGTCGGTAATGACTTTGCTTCACTCTATGAAGGTGATAGCGCAAGAGATAAAAAATACGGCAAAAAATATGAATTAAAAGTTGATGTGATTTCTGTCCAGACTAATCAGGATGAAACAGGTTTTACCGCTAGTGTCCGCTTCACTAAGACTTTGCATTCAGTCGAAGCTAATCGTGATGAACAGCCACAATATTATATTGCAAGTATTCGATATGAATATGCTCCGAACAATCTAAATAAACTGGTAGAAAAAGATCTAATTAAAAACCCATTCGGCTTTAAGGTCGTGGGCTATCGTGTCGATCCTGAACTATCTCCTAACAGACCTGTAGCGCAAGCTGCGGTTGTTGAACCTAGTCAGCAAGTCTATGTTCCGATTCAACAAGGCGGGGCTGTTGTTCAGCCACAAGCTCAACAAGGCGGGGCTGCTGTTCAGCCACAAGCTCAACAAGGAATGTAAAGGATCATTACATGAAAAAATTAATTCTTGCTTTGGGTTTGGCGGTGCATGGGATCTCTTATGCAGCAATTACGCCTAAAGCTATGCCTACCGATTCACGTATTAGAACAATCAATTATGTTCCTAATGATGTTTATCGAATTACTGTCAAAAAAGGCACTGTAACCCGCATTGTATTAGGTGAAGGTGAAAGAATTTTAGAGCGTGGTGCTGCTACTGGATACCCTTCAGACTGTGAAAAGGATGACACCAATTGGTGTATTTTTGCGGATACTGGATCAAATTTAGTATGGGTGAAGCCAAAGGATAAGGCTACTCGGAATAACTTAGAGTTACGCACTAATAAGCGTGATTATAGTTTTGATTTTCAAGTTCTAAATAATGCCAAAGAAAAACCGATGTATCGTGTTGTCTTTAAATATCCACAAGAAGAAGAAGAAAAACGTAAACAGGAAGAAGCTCAACGCTATAACGCTTATGCAGCACAATTAAAAGAAGAAAGCCAACTTACTGAATTTTTGGTTTTACAGCATCGTTTAGCCAATGCTGCGCCTATCCCTAAAAACTGGAATTATCGTCAAGCTGCAAACAGCAAAGGGAAGCACTTTGTTCCAGAAATGCTATTTGATGACGGTCGTTTTACCTATATGCGATTTAAAGGAAATACTGATATTCCAGTCGTATTTATTGAAGGTACGGAAGGGGAAGAAAAAGTTAATTTCCATATCAGTAAAGAAGATCCAAAACTTTTGATTGTTGAAGCTCTAGCTAAAAAATTTGTTTTACGTCAAGGAAAAGGCGTAGTGAGCATTTTCAATGAATCTTATGATCCTGTCGGTGTTGCTCCTCAAGATGGCACTACTGTAGAGGGTGTTAAACGTGTCATTACTGGGGATATGAACTAATGAATATTAATGATCAAAAACCATTAGATGATCAACAAGCTCCTGATGAAGAATTTAACGAATCAGAAAATGGCATTGTTTCTGTCAATGAACGTGGGGATCAGGAAGATGGAAAAGGTAAAAAAATAGCGTTTATTGCAGTTATGGCGGTACTTTTTACTGTTATAGCGGTCTTTGCCTATAACTTCTTTTCAGATAGTAGTGATGCTGAAGAAGCAGCCCAATTAAAAGAAAATCAGATAGATCCAAGCCTAGATGCTTCAGCTAAAAGAAGGGATTTTACTAATACTGATCCTGTGCCAATGGATGCAGGTCAAAATGCTCAATTTCAAAGCCTAGATGCCTGTCAGGATCAAAGTATTCCTAGACAGCTAACAGACAATAACGGTAATGCTTTAACTTATAACGGCATGTTGGTTTTTCAATGCCAAAATGGTCAGCAGATTTTAAGACAACCTGAAGCTGCGCCAGTAGTTGAACAACAAGCAGCAAATCAACAGCCTGTAGTAATTCAGCCACAGCCACAACAACAAGCTCAATATGTACCTTTAAACAATGGAAGCCGTTACGGTGGCGGGATTTTTGTCAATCCTTCACAACAAGGCGGGGCGGTTGGCCAACCGTCAAGCATGAATCATCAAGCAGCTTATAACCAAGTAACAGGCATGATGAAACAGTTTGAACAGGATCAGAATAGTAATAGCCGTTCTGGTAATTTCTCTGGATCTGGTTTGATGTCTTTAGCGCATGATGATGATGAACCTATGCAGCATCAGCCACAACAAGCTACAACTAACATGGCTAATCATTCCTCTAATAAAGTCCAGGCTAGGTTTATTGGGGATCGAAATTACTTAATTGCTAAAGGTCGTGTAATCCGTTGCAACCTGTCAGTTAAAGTCGTTTCAGAAATTGGCGGTATGGCTTCATGTGTCCTTCCACAACCTGTTTATTCTGATAATGGTCGTGTAGTCCTTGCTGAAGCGGGATCTGAAGTCATTGGAGAATACAAAAGTATTGCAGCACAAGGGCAAAGACGTTTAGGTATCATCTGGTCACGCTTAAAAACTCCACATGGTGTTATTGTCGATATTGATTCTCCCGCAGCAGACCATTTAGGAACAGGTGGTTTAAGTGGTCGAGTAGATAACCGTTGGGGCGCACGTATCGGTGCAGCGTTTATGCTTTCTTTAGTTCAAGACGCTATTGCTTACGGTATTTCTAAAGAAACAGGCGGGAACAATAGCACTCCTTATATGCTTCAAAACACTTCAGACATGGGTAAATCAATGGCTGAAACAGTGTTGAATGAAACAATCAATATCAAGCCAACAATTTATAAAAATCAGGGTGATGTAGCTTCAATTTACGTGGCCAAAGATATTGATTTCAGAGGTGTGTATGAACTCCGCGCAAAATAATGTTTTAAGCAAGGATGTAATGGTTAGACAGCTATTACTTCCATTAGAAAAATTCTTAAAAACTAAAGGGGTGACTGAAATTGCAATTAACGCACCTAACGAAGTTTGGACGGAATCTAATAAAGGATGGGAAAAGCATTCTATAAATCTGGAAATGGCGCAAATAACAGCTTTAGCTAATGTTATTGCTACCTATACCAATCAACGGATTGGCCAAGAAAACCCTATATTATCTGCTCAATTACCTGATGGAGAGCGTATTCAGATCGTTCTACCGCCAGCCATTGAAAATGGAACGGTATCAATGACAATCCGTATTCCTGACGAGTCAAACCGATCATTTCAGGAATATAAAGATCAACGCTTTTTTGACCACTTCAGATATGGGAAATCTAAAGAGTTTGAGCAGTTTAAACCTGTATTACGTACTGAAGATATTAAGCTAGTCCAGTTTTTAGAAAACAAAGATCTTGAGGGATTTTTTAAATTCGCTGTTCAATGTAAGAAAAATATTGCAGTTGTTGGTGATACTGGTTCTGGTAAAACCACTTTCATGAAGGCAATTTGTCAGTACATTCCTAAAGATGAACGTCTTGTCACTATTGAAGATGTACGTGAACTTTTTGTTCCACATGAAAACAAGGTTCACCTACTTTATTCTAAAGGTGGTCAAGGTAAAGCTAAGGTAACTCCATCTGATCTGATCGCTAGTAATATGCGTATGAAGCCAGACCGTGTATTACTTGCTGAATTACGTGGTGGAGAAGCTTTTGACTTTCTGAAACTGCTTACAACTGGTCACAGTGGATCTATTACAAGTTATCACGCTGAAAGCTGTTCACTGGCTTATGATCGCTACGTCTTTATGTGCAAAGAACATGAACAAGCAAATATCTACGATGCCACTACACTAAAGGAATTAGTTGCTTTAACAATTGATATTATTGTTCATGTTGAAGTGAAGAAAAAATACGATGATGAAAGTAATTTAATAGGTAAAGAACGCTTTATTTCTGAAATCAAATTTGATCCTGTTTCTAAAGTTAAGGCTCAATTTGGTGATGCTGAAATTATTGTAGGGGATAGGGCGTGAATAAAAAAATCCTGATCCTACTCCTTGCAATTTTTTTAGCGGTCGTTGGTTTCTTTATTGCTAAATATCTGGCCGGTGTTCTTTATTATTTAGCTAATAAGACCAATCCATTTCCTGAAGTGAATCTGACAACGTGGGGGTATTATTGGGATTTATATGCACACAATGTACCTGCACAAAAGAAAAAGCTGCAAGGTGCCTTGATCGCTGCACTATTTATCACTTTTGTTCTACCTGCTTTAGTCATTGCTAGTCTGTTTAATAAAAAACAGTCGTTACACGGTGATGCCAGATTTGCCACAACAAAAGAAATTCAGAAATCTGGATTGATGGGAAATAAGGGGATTTTAGTAGGGAAATATCATAATAAATATTTAATGCTTGGCGGTCAGCAATTTGTACTTCTGGCTGCTCCGACACGAAGCGGTAAAGGTGTAGCGATTGTTATTCCTAACCTTCTAAACTATTCGGATAGTGTAGTTGTACTGGATTTGAAGCTTGAAAACTTCCTATTAACTTCTAAATTTCGTGCCAAGAATGGCCAGAAAGTTTATCTATTCAGCCCATTTTCTGAAGATCTAAAATCTCACAAATGGAATCCATTTGATACCGTTAGTCATGACGAAAATTTTAGAGTAGGTGAAATTCTTGCTATTGGTCGAAGTTTCTACCCTGTGACTGGTGATGCTAAAACCGATTTCTGGAATGACAATGCTAATAACTTATTTCTTGGCCTAGCCCTATATCTATTTGAAACTGAAGATCTGCCTGTAACTATGGGCGAGGTTTTAAGACAGAGTTCAGGTAAAGGTAAGCCAATTCAGGATCATATTAGATCTATTATTGATGAAAGAGCGCAAAGTGATAAACCGCTTAGTGATACTTGCCTAGATGCTTTAAACCGTTTTTTAAGTTCACCAGACAATACGCTCGGTAACATCATTTCTACTTTTACCTCACCTTTAACGATTTTTGCGAACCCGATTGTGGACGCTGCAACTTCATCAAGTGACTTTAAACTTGAAGATGTACGCAGACAAAGAATGTCTATTTATTTTGGTGTTCAACCTAACCGCTTAGGGGATGCTAAGAACTTAATCAATTTGTTCTATTCACTCTTAATTGATGTGAATCTAAAAACACTGCCACAACAAGATTCATCTTTGAAATACCAGTGCCTAGTCGTGAATGATGAAGCAACGGCTGTCGGTAAAGTCGCGAAAATTGCAGACGCTAACTCATTTATTGCGGGTTATAACATTCGTTTATTAACAATTATTCAGTCTATTGGCCAGTTAGAGGACGTTTATAAAACTCAAACTAGGGGGCTTGTAACTAACCATGCTTTGCAGATCGTTTACCCGCCTAGAGAACAACGAGATGCTAATGAATATAGTGAAATGCTTGGCTATTTCACTTTTAAAGCAAAATCTAAAGGCCAAAGCCGTTCTATGGCATGGGGGCAAGGTGGCTCTAATTCAGAAAATGAATCAGATCAAAGACGAGCTTTAATGCTCCCTCAAGAGTTAAAAGAATTGTCGCAAGATAAAGAAATTATCTTTATGGAAAATACAAAACCTATCATGTGTGAAAAGGCTAAGTATTTTAATGACAGTGCTTTTGTGGATCGCCTAAAGTCCGTTTCTCCTAGCATGAAAGCAATTAAAGGTTTTCCAACTCACAAGCAATTAGAAAAAATTGCCTTTGAGGATCTGGAACTTTCAATTCCTATTCCTGATTTAGACGTAAAGCTGCATAAGGCAAAAATTGAAAAACGTATAACTGAAATTACTACAGTAGAACAGGCTGAACAGATAGATATTTCTAGCTTAGTTATCCCTGAATTTAAGTTAGATAAAACAGTTTTTGAAGATCCTGAAAATCCACAACCTGAAGAATGTCTACAAGTGGTCGATCAATTCTTTGGGGCTGTTGAATGGGAAGAAGATACTGAAGCGCAAAATATTGTCGATGACTTCTTTAGCCAGGTGGAAGCTAGTGCTGAAAATCCAATAGAAAACCTAGTTGCAGTAGATGAACCAGAACAAACGGAAAACCTTATTGCAGTTGATGACACTGAATTTAGTCATGACGAAATGGAAAATCTGGTTGCAGTCGATGAACCAGAACAAACGGAAAATCTAGTTGCAGCAGATGAATCAGATCCTCTGGCCATGATTGCAGAAATGGAAAATCTAGTTGCAGTCGATGAACCAGAACAAGCGGAAAATCTAGTTGCAGCAGATGAATCAGATCCTCTGGCCATGATTGCAGAAATGGAAAATCTGGTTGCAGCAGATGAATCAGATCCTCTGGCCATGATTGCAGAAATGGAAAATCTGGTTGCAGTCGATGAACCAGAACAAGCGGAAAATCTAGTTGCAGCAGATGAATCAGATCCTCTGGCCATGATTGCAGAAATGGAAAATCTGGTTGCAGTCGATGAACCAGAACAAGTGGAAAATCTAGTTGCAGTCGATGAAGGTCAAAACGGATCTATAGAAAATTCAGATATTGATGACGTTTATCAGGCGTTTTCAGACCAAGTTAATTCTAAATAAGGAAACTATCATGAAAAAAATCTCTCTTACATTTATCAGCCTTGCCCTATCTTTTTCAGTTGTGGGCTGTACTTCAAATAAAGCCGTGACCAGTCCTAATGGCTTTTCATCTAAAGCGGTTAATCAGCCTGACACTGTAAAAAACTATATGCAAAGCATAGCTGTATATCAGCAAAATAAAGATTTAAGCACTGAAACTGAAAGACAAATTGCACTTCTAACAGACAAATATATTCAAACCAAAATGATTATTGACGAAGCAGCACGTCGCCAAAATATTTCTAATCAATAAGGACTTGATCATGACTGAAGCAAACAAGGTCGATAAACCTAGTTTTAATAAAGAACAAACAGGCTATACCAAACTTGGCCAGACGTTAGAAACAAATCAAGCTGAAGTCAATTCGATTGAAAAAGCTGAAAATATAGATATTTCAAAAAGTACAAAAGGTATTAATCAAGATCCTGAAGAAACTAAGGTAACTGATACCAAAAAGCTAAAAGCTGATGACAGTAAAGAATCTAGTGAAGAAGGCATACCTAAAGCATTGCTCAATAAATATTATGTGGTAGATGACAAATATCACTTTAAAGGTAATCCTGAAAAAGTAGCTTTTGAAGATTCTGGAAAAGCTTTAAAAACCACAATTGATGATAAACATATTGCTGCTTCAATGGTGGAGGTAGCAAAAGCTAAAAAATGGGAAACAATACAGGTTAAAGGCTCTGAAGAATTTAAACGGAATGTATGGCTTGAAGCTTCAATGAAGGGCATGACAGTAAAGGGTTATGAACCTCGTGATATTGATCTAGCCTTGCTCAATGATATGAAAAAAGAACAAGGTAAAGAGGTAGTTCACAATACTATTGAAAAGGGTAATGAACGCCAGAAAGAGAAGCCTTTAAATGAGAAGGATAAAGTAGATCCTGCACAGGAACGGAAGGAAAAAATTAATAACCTGTCAGAACAGGAAAAAGCTTTACTGACAGTTTTTGATAAAAAAATGAAAGCTGACGGTTTCACAGAAAAGCAGCGCACAGCCAGTATAGACGTTGCGGTTGAACAGCTTAATCAGAAAAAAATGCACGTTGGAAAATTAGTAGATCATGGTGAAGCACCTTATAAGCATGATCCTAAAAATAACAGTAGCTACTACGCCACTATTGAAAATAGTAAAGGTGAAAAAAGTACAATCTGGGCGAAGGATCTGGAACGTACTTTGAAAGAACAAAATATCATTAAGAATGATGATATTGTCCTGACCTATAAAGGGTCTAACAAAGTCGAAGTGAATACTAAAGAAATTGATCCTAAAACTGGACTGCCAACAGGCGCAAGAGTTCAAACATTGGCAAATAAAGGGAAGTGGGAAGCTCAAAGCTTGAGTAAATTGAAAGAAACAACTGAAAAAGCTTTAACCAAAAATGATAAAACTAAGCTTCAGATTCAACATAATGCCGATATTCAAAATCAGAAATTTCATAAGCCAAAATTAACGGCTTATGATGCCAATGCTCCAAAACAGCAGCCAGTACAGCAGCCACAAGTTAAAACTCAAGAGAGAAATAAAAATAAAGATATATCTCGATAATCTAGGCCACGAAAACACCCATTACGGGTGTTTTTTTATATCCCGCTACTAGATCAAATGGGAGCAGTTTATTTTCTGCGGTCGCCATTTAAAAAGCACAGC
>NZ_JCAKNA010000039.1:0-19500 GCF_059515885.1 Acinetobacter sp. FY683
GAGATCCATGCACGTGTAGCAGTCCTTAACAGATTTACGGAATTAGGTCGACCACTTACCCAAGTTACGCCTTAAATTTGGCTCAATTAGGTGCGCTTTGCATTTCAAATCTTTGTGCAACAAAGCCTATTTATTATTAAATAATATTCAAAATAATAACACCTAAATAAATCATTTTGTGATATACATCACATTTCAATTATTTCCTATAAAATAAATATTCATCATTTTTTTATTCACAAAAGTCAAATTTCAATTACTACCTTCATATTTAAGAAACTTTATTAGAATAAAAAAAACCAGACACGAGGTCTGGTTTTTTATTTACAAAATTTAAATCGGTTCAAATGGTGCAATCACATCGGCATTTTGTGCACGATGACGCATGAAATGATCCATTAATACAATCGCAAGCATTGCTTCAGCAATTGGCGTTGCACGAACACCTACGCAAGGATCATGACGACCTTTGGTTAATACATCCGCATTTTCACGTTCAATGGTAATGGTTTTACCAGGTGTAGTAATAGATGCCGTTGGTTTCAATGCAATCGCAACACGAATGTCTTGCCCACTTGAAATACCACCTAAAATACCACCCGCATGATTTGCCAAGAAACCATCTGTTGTAAGTTCATCACGTGTTTCATGACCAAACTGCTCTGCAACACCAAAGCCATCGCCAATTTCAACACCTTTTACGGCATTAATTGACATCATGGCATGAGCGATATCTGCATCTAAACGATCAAATACAGGTTCACCCCAGCCTACAGGAACTTGGGTCGCAACAATCTCTAGCTTCGCACCACAACTTGTACCTTGCTCACGCAATGATGTTACAAGAGCCTCAAAACGAGGAACTGCATCTACATCGCCACAGAAAAATGGATTATTTGGAACTTCATTCCAGTCTAATTTTTCAGTTTTTTCAGTACCAATTTGAGTGACATGCCCACGAATTTCAATACCAAATTTTTCAAATAAAAATTTCTTCGCAATTGCACCTGCCGCCACACGCATTGCTGTTTCACGTGCGCTTGAGCGACCACCACCACGGTAATCACGGAAACCATACTTTTGGGTATAGGTATAATCTGCATGACCTGGACGGAAAGTTTGTGCAATGTTGCCATAATCTTTCGATTTTTGATCTGTATTGCGAATGAGTAAACCAATCGATGTACCTGTCGTTTTACCTTCAAATACACCTGAAATAATTTCTACTTCATCTGGCTCTTTACGCTGAGTTGCAAACTTAGACGTACCTGGTTTACGACGGTCTAAATCTTTTTGCAAATCGGCTTCAGAAAGTTCAATTCCGGGTGGAACCCCATCAACAATGGCCATAAGACCAACACCATGAGATTCACCACAAGTCGTTACACGGAACAGTTGCCCTATACTATTACCTGCCATGTTTCACGACTCCTTATGAATTGATAGATTGAATAAATAATTCACGGTACTCACGACATTGTGCTGCTGTTAATGCAAAAATGCCTGAACCGCCTTTTTGGAACTGCAACCAGTAAAAATCAACTGTATTGAAGTTTTGCTTCATTGCCCATTCAGAGTTACCTACTTCAATCACAATTAAGCCATCTTCAGTTAAGTAATCTGCTGCTTGTGCCAACATTTTACGTACCAAATCTAGACCATCTTGACCTGCTGCAAGTGCAAGTTCAGGTTCATGATGAAATTCATCTGGTAAATCTGCCATATCTTCTGCATCTACATACGGAGGATTAGACACAATAAGATCATATTGGTTTTCTGCAGGAATTTTTGCAAACAAATCTGACTCGAGCAATGCAACATTAAACTGTTGGTTATGATATTCACAATTAATTTGCGCGACTTCTAAAGCTTCTTTAGAAAGATCAGTTGCATCCACTTCTGCTTCAGGGAAGGCATAAGCCAAAGCAATTGCAATACAACCTGAACCCGTACACATATCTAAAATACGGCGTGGCATTTTAGGAGATGCATTTTCAGGAAGATTATTCACACCCTCTCTTGCTTGATGATTTTCATCTAAACAATAAGGCGCAAACCGGTTTTGAATTAATTCTGCAATTGGTGAACGTGGAATAAGTACACGCTCATCAACATAATAAGGTTTGCCATCGAAATAAGCCAAATTCAATAAGTATGATGTTGGCATACGCTCATTAATACGGCGTTCAAACAAACTTAATACTTCTGCTTTTTCGCTTGGTAATAGTTTTGAATCTAAGATTTCAGGATTTGCACTCCAATCTAAAGATAATGTTTGTAGAACGAGTGCTGAGCTTTCAGCGATATAGTCTTCTGTACCTTGCCCTAAGTGTGCATCGTATTGACGTAATGCTGTTACACCAAAGCGAATAAAATCACGAATTGTGCTTAGGTTTTCAGCGGCTTCCTGAATGTGCTCAGGGCTAATAGTCGGGCGATCCACTTTAAGGCGTCTCCAAAGTCATATTTTTTAAACGCCTTATGATACCTTGTTTTGAATGATTTTTAATATTTAGATACGTGAATTTCCAAAATTATCTTCTTAAATTTTTATTCGTGACTTGTACTTCTAGCATATCTGCACGAGAACTCGTCATTTGTAATGCACAGCCTATACTTGCTGGATTGAGTTGTTTTAATCTTTGATTTTTTAACCCACATGATAATTCACGTTGTGCCGCCCATTGATTTTGAATTCTATTTAAATCAGCTTGCTGTTGTACAGTCGAAATTTTCATGTTTTGTTTGAATAGTTTTTTAAGTCTTTTATTTTGATATTTCAACTCTTTAAATTGACAAGTAGAAGTTGTATTTGCTTGATTATTTGAAGATTTCATACACTCTACATACTTCGTTGAATATCCCATTGCAAAGGTATTCATCGCATATATGCTACTTCCTATAACCAACAAACATTTAAACAACTTCATATAAATTCCCCCAAATTTAAATTAGAAATTTCAATTTATTATTAAAAACCCAATATGTAATCTATATACCATATTTTGCAAACGACTATCAAAATTTACATTGATTCTTCAGTAATAACTCTTATATAAAGAGATGTCTTCTTTTATATTTAATTTTTATGAGCTACAAGCACAACAATCTAATGGCAATGCGTACGAACTATTGGAATGATACAAAAAACCCTGAAGTATTAATTGAAAAAGAGTTTTTACAAATCACCTTAAGTGAGCAAGAAGTTTTTTCCAACCCTTCTTTAGAAGATGCTAAATATCTATTTTTCCATTTACCTAGCATTATTATTGTGAAAGGTTATGCGCTTGGTTTTATGAATAGTAGTGTAAAAAGTATGATTCAGCAGTTTATTAATGAGCATAAAATTGAGTTGCAGAATAAAACAGAAATTAAGATGAAATATCGAATGTAGAAAAAATGATTTATTTGCTTAGGCTATTTAGTGCAAAACAAAAAACAATCCTATTTTTTAAGTTCTTAAACTTATTTAATACGTGAAGTCATTGTAAAATTTAGTACAATCTAACCAAACTGCAAATTGCTTATTAAAGGTTTAATTTACATGTCGGATCAGCACGATAAGCTCAAAAATTTAAAAACCTCCTCTATGGATCGACGCCTTTCCATTGCTAAAGCGTCCCTATTAGCAGGTACGCGTTGGGCTGCTTCAAATGCGACATCTATTTTTTCAAGTGAAGAAGAAAAAGAAAAAAAACGTAAAAAAGCCACTAAAGAACAAGCCGACTACCTTGTTGCAGAAATTGGTAAATTAAAAGGTTCAATTGTTAAAATTGGGCAAATGATGGCTTTATATGGTGAGCACTTTTTACCTGAAGAAGTAACTCAAGCATTAAACACGCTCAACAACCAAACTGTTGCACTTGCTTGGCCTGTAATTGAAGAGCAAATTCAAGCTCAACTTGGTTCAAAAATGAATGATCTCACCATAGATCAAGAACCTATTGGCACAGCATCTCTTGCCCAAGTTCATCGTGCAATTCGCAAATCGGATGGTTTAGAACTTGTATTAAAAGTTCAATATCCTGGTGTTGCAGATGCTATCGATTCAGATATGAATTTGTTTAAAAACATGCTGAAACTTACACGAATTGTGCCTCAAACACGCGAGTTCGACCAATGGTTCGATGAAGTCCGTGAAATGATGCATCGTGAAGTTAATTATAAAATTGAAGCAGATACGACTCGCAGATTTGGTGAGCGCTTAAAAGATGATTCACGTTATATTGTGCCTAAAATTATTGATGATTTATCAACAAATCGAGTTTTATGCATGACTTTTGAGCGTGGGGTTCCTATCAATAGCCCTGTAATGTTGTCACTGCCTCAAGAACGTCGCAATAAACTCGGTGAAGCTTCACTTGAAATTGCAGTGCGTGAAATATTTGAATGGGGTGAAATGCAAACCGACCCTAACTTTGGGAACTATTTGGTTCGTTTAGGCAATGGAACAGATATCGAAGATAAAATTGTGCTTTTAGATTTTGGTGCAATTCGTCAATTCGATGAACACTTACTTTCTGTAGCAAAGAACTTAATTAAAGCAGGCTATGACCACAACCCACTTGAAATGGTAAATGCGATGACAGGCTATGAATTTTTCGACTCGATCCCGCAAAGCATTAAACCAGATATGGCAAAAGTCTTCCTATTAGCCACAGAAGCATTTAGCAGTCCCACAAACAATGACAATTTGCCTGAAGGCGTAATGGATGCTCAAGACCGCTATGACTGGAAAAAAAGTATGTTACACAGTCGAGTAATGCAACGCGCTTCTAGGTCTATGGCTTCACGTTATTTCAGTGTTCCACCAAAAGAATTTATGTTTATTAGTCGCAAATTTATTGGTGCATATACATTTATGACTGTCATTGAAGCTAAAACAAATGTTCGTGCAATGGTTGCAAAATATATGTGAAGTGAAAACACTCATTTTTTAAAGCATATATAAAACTAAAATGTGGGATTTTTATTTTATAAAATGATATAAAAATCCCCTATCTATAATATTTTAAATCCACGCTCTTATGTATTCACTACGTTCTATTCAAATACAAGATAACGCTCAATTAGCTCATATTATTCGTGAAGTTTCAAAAGAATTTGGTTTAGCTCCTGAAGCAGGTTTTGCCGTTGCAGACCCCATTTTAGATGATTTATATAGCGTATATTCTCAAGAACATGCCCAATATTGGATAGTCGAAAATGAGCTGGGTAAAATTGTAGGTGGTGGTGGAATATCTCCTCTTAAAGGTGATAGTCGTACATTAGAAATTCAAAAAATGTATTTTTTACCAGAAGTTCGCGGCTTCGGATTTGCTAAAAGAATATTAGAAAATGCTTTTGAATTTGCTCGTGCTCAAAATTTTCAGTCATGTTATTTAGAAACAACGAAAGAACTTTGGCAAGCTGTAAAATTATATGAAAAATTGGGTTTTCAACATTTAACAAAACCTAAAGGTAATACTGGACATAGTCATGCCTGTGAAATTTGGATGGAAAAACAAATCTAATTTTGTACTACATCAATATATTTAAGCTTTAATTTAAGTATATTGATGTTTATTTAAATAACATTTAAAGCTTTTAAAGCGAAAAATAGATAAATTTGATCAAAAAATAATTGGTTAAATTCTTTTTAAATCACCTGCTTAATTATCAAACTATAAAAAAAATTATATCCTTTAATATTCAATTCCTTTTCATAATGACCGCACTTATTTAAACAATAAGTCGGATGTTGATGTTTATGTTTTCGAATTTGTCTGTCGGATGGCTTCTTACCATTGGCATTTGTATTGGTATTTTATTCATCTTTATTTTTAGAAAAATTTATTCATTTTTCATCCAGTTTTTTAAGCCCTTTAAAAAGGGAAAAACCTATTGGTGTCGTGTTACAGCTGTTAGTGATGGTGATACCCTCACCTGCTATCGCCTAAATTTACGTCGCTCTAAAACCAAAATTCGTTTTGCTTATATTGATGCACCAGAATCGAGTCAAGAATATGGAAATGAAAGTCAAAAACTTGTCAAAAAGCTCGTCTATCGCAGACTTGTTCGTATCAATATTACCGATGTAGATCGTTATGGTCGTTGTGTTGGTGTTGTTTATCGTAGAACACGTAATGTAAATGAGGAACTCGTTAAACGTGGTGCTGCTTGGGTATATGAAGAATACATAAAAAATGCCAATAAACGCCAACATTGGATGGCGTTGCAAAATCAAGCAAAGAAGCAAAAGAAAGGCTTATGGAAAAGCTCAAAACCAATACGACCAAGCATATACCGCAAACAAACTAAATCTTAATTTTTTAAGATTTATGAAATATGCAGAAAATATGTTCTGCATATTTATTGATTATTCCCGTTGTTTGGCGTAAATTTATCTTAATTTAGTTAACCAAGCTAACCAAAATGAGCGTTCTTCCAACTACTTTCCGTGCTTCGTTATTACAGACTGCACGTCTTATCAACGATGAAATTAATACCATACTTTTACCGCACCAACTCAATAGTTCATTTTGGCAAGCTTTATATGTGATTCACAAAAAAAATGGCTGTACATCGATCGAAATTGCAGAATATTTAAACGTATCTAAACCTTCTATTGCAAAACGTATCAATGCCTTAATTGACCTAGAATTGTTAGAACAAATTCCCACAGAAGATAAACGGCAAAAAAAATTTATTCTCAGTACTAAAGGCAAAGCACTTTATAAAACGTGCTCATCTTTAATAGATGACTTTGAAAACAATCTATTAGAAGATTTTCTAGACAATGACATCGGAATAACAAAAAAACTCCTCATGCAACTGAGCCAAAAATTACTCAGTTCAAAGCAAGGAAATGAAAATGAATGATTTCAAACAACCCTTATGGACTAAAAACTTCATTGTTGTGAGCGCAATTAATTTCCAATTGGTATTAACCTTCTACCTACTCGTTATTGTTATGGTGGGTTATTCTGTGGCTGAACTTGGTGCAACTACAGCACAAGCAGGTTTAGTTTCAGGTCTATTTATTATTGGCACACTTATTGGTCGTTTTTTAGTTGGAAAACTTTTGCTTCGATTTGGTCAAAAAGCCACTTTACTTACTGGCTTAATCGGCTTCTTATTATTTTCTGGTTTATATTTTATTAAATTCGACTTAGGTATGCTTTTAGTCGTACGCTTTGCTCATGGCTTTATGATGGGTGTTGCATCCACAGTACTAGGCACTATTATTGCCCAAATTATACCAGCAACACGGCGTGGTGAAGGTATTGGCTATTATAGTTTAAGTAGTACTTTGGGCACGGCAATTGGACCATTTTTAGCTATTTGGATGATGCTCCATATTGGCTATGAAGCAATATTTGCTATTTCGAGTGTAATCGCATTCTTGTGTGTTCTTGTCGCGTTACTCATACATATTCCAACTAACACAATAACTAGCAATACAACACCATTAAAATCTGAAAATACAAATAGTTGGTTATCTCAATTTATTGAAATAAAAGCATTACCTATCGCATTTATCATGCTTCTAGCTTCAATTTGCTATTCAGGCGTTTTATCTTTTATTAATTTTTACGCCAAAGAAATCAATTTAGTGGAAGCTGCATCACTCTTCTTTTTAATGTATGCCATCGCCATTATGGCTTCACGACCTTTTACTGGGCCATTAATGGATCGTAAAGGTGAAAATATTGTGATGTATCCTGCTTTTATGATTATGGCATTAGGCCTTATTTTATTAAGCATTAGTCATGAATCTTGGATGCTACTTCTCAGCGCGGCTTTACTTGGTTTAGGTTACGGTAATATTCAATCGGTTTGTCAAACAGTCGCTGTCAAAAGTACATCTTTAGAACGTATGGGTTTCGCGACATCTACCTTCTTTATTTTCTTAGATGCAGGTTTAGGTTTTGGTCCTTATTTTCTTGGAATAGCCTTAAATTCTATTAGTTTTTCGCAGCTTTATTTATATAGTAGCTTTGCAGTTTTACTTTGTATTGTTGTGTATTACTTTTTACATGGAAAACATTCAAAACAAAAAGTTGCATCAATATGAACATAAAAAAGAGGTCAAATATGACCTCTTTTTTATGTACTTTTAAACAATATAAACTTATTTAAATACTTTAAAACGAGTTGCATCATCTAAATAATCTTTAGCTTGCGCTTCAGCCTCTAACGAGCCAAATACCAATTGTGCACGTAATTTCCAATTTTGAGGAATATTCCATTCTGAATGTACTTGCTCATCCACAATTGGATTATAGTGCTGTAGTGATGCACCTAAACCTTCAGTTGTTAATGCTGCCCATACTGCAAATTGTGCAATCGCTGTTGAATGTTCCGACCAAATTGGGAAATTTTCAGCATAAGATGTGAACTTTTCTTGCAACTCTTTAATTGTTTCTTGCTCTTCAAAGAATAAAACTGTACCAACACCTGCTGCAAAAGAATCAATTTTTGCAGCTGTTCTTTCTGCTGATGCTTCATCTTTTGCACATGCTTTTAAAGTTTCTTTCACAAAACCCCAAAATTTTTCGTGTTCTGCATTAAATAAAATAACAGCACGTGACGTTTGTGAATTAAAAGAAGATGGGCTTTGTTTAATTACATTTTGAATCAGATCTGATAAATATTCAGGTGATTGTTCTACATTTTTACCAATCGCATAAATTGAGCGACGTTTTGAAATGAGGTCTAAAAACTGATTCGACATTATAAGATCCTTAAGTTTACAATCTAGAATAAGATTGTTTTCATCATTATATCAATGAATTTTTTATTGAAAATTCAAGTTTACAAACATAAGCAATAATCTCGCTTTTTACCATTTTATTTTCTTTATATGCTTATATTTCAGCTAAATATAGAACAAATATGCATAAAAAATCCTCCATTTGGAGGATTTTTTTCTAACGAGAACAAATGCCTATATTTAGAATTTTGCGTTTAATACATTTTCTGAAACTTTGTTTTTCCAAAGATCACGTAATGTTGGTAAATAGAATTTTTCACCTAAATCTACAAGCTCAGCATCAATCAATGCATTAACTTCATGCATAAATAAATAGTCAAAATCTACAGAAGAAAGTTTTGGTTGAAATTTTTTGTACTCTTTTACTTTCTGTTGTGCTTTTTTCACCAAAGCATCTGCAAAAGTTTTGTCTTTATATTGTGAAATAGCATTTAAGCGTAATTCGATAACACCCCAACCACTGAGCAATAATTTGAATTTTTCTAAATCGGCAGTGGTCGATTCCCATGTCATTTCATCAAGGTTTTCATTTTCAGGTAAAACTGGAAGTAAAAGTTCCATTACACTTGGGAAAATCTTTTTTAAACTTAAAATAAATTTAACTGGATGTTCACCCGGATAATCCTTAAATTGAACTTTACGTTGAACGTCTGTTAAATAAATATCGAGCATTGAAAATTTCCTAAAATGACTGCTGTAAGGTCAAATCACAGCAATAAAAAGCAAATGGCATTTTAACAATTATGAGAAGTTATTCAATGTTTTTAACTTATAGTTTAAATTTCCAACAACCAAGAAAATATAAGCATGCTGTTTGAATGTTATTACTCAAAATGTCATTTCATATAAAATACAACTAGCCTACTAAATAACAATCTCCGCTCTTTAAAAATTATTTAAATTTTCTATTTTCAAACGATTACTGATTTTGTATTTTAGATACTAGTAGACGATCTAAACATATAAATTCATTATGAAAATACCAATTACATGTATGCAATGCTTTCAAGAAAATATTTCAATAGGATTAACTCCTCAATTGAATGGTTGGGTTGAATTTAATGATAGTGGAAAATACATCACTAAATGCCATCAAGGACATACAAATACCACACTATTACAGCAACAAAAATTTGAAATCTTATTTGATATTGGCGCTCATGCAATCATCGATGGATATTACAGAGAAGCAGTTTCATCATTTACTTCTTCATTAGAAAGATTTTATGAGTTTTTATAAAAGTTATTTGTCTATCAAACAATATATCCGTTGAAAATATTACTAGTTCTTGGAAAGATGTTTCAAATCAATCTGAAAGACAACTTGGGGCTTTTATTTTCCTATATCTTAATAATTTTGGTACAAAACCTAAAATATTAAATAATGATCAAGTCAAATTTAGAAACTCTGTTATTCATAAAGGAATGATCCCATCTCAAAGTGAAGCTATTCAGTATGGTCAAAATATTCTAGACCTTATACACCCCCTATTAAATCGTTTAAAATTACAATTCCCTGATGCTCTTCAGCAAATTACACTTCAACATTTAAATGAAATTCAAAAAAATAATATAACAGGCATAGTTTCTACAGCTTGTATTTCAACCATAATAAGCTTAACAAATGGTGAAACTACACATGACAATAGATCGCTAATCGAAGCAATTGCCCAATTAAAACGCTGGTAACAAAACATTTGAATAGAATTATTTTTATCATTAAATATAAAAAGCCCTCAATTGAGGGCTTTATTTATAATTCCATTACTTCACATTCGGTGAAATCATTTGTTCAGGTCTTACCACCTCATCAAACTCTTCTGCTGTGACCAAATTAAGTTCCACTGCAACTTGCTTTAAAGTCTTACCTTCTTTATAAGCAGTTTTCGCAACTTTTGCCGCATTTTCATAACCAATAACTGGGTTTAAAGCCGTTACAAGCATTAAAGAATTGTGTAAAAATTCATCAATTTTTTCACGATTTGGCTCAATACCTACAGCACAATGATCATTAAAGCTATTACACGCATCACCTAATAACTGAATAGATTGTAAAAGGTTGAATGCAATAACAGGCATAAATACGTTTAACTCAAAATTACCCGAAGCACCTGCAACATTAATGGTTGTGTCATTACCCAAAACTTGAGCAACGACCATGGTCATTGCTTCACTTTGAGTTGGATTTACTTTGCCCGGCATAATACTTGAACCGGGTTCATTTTCAGGAATACGAATTTCCCCAAAACCACAACGTGGACCACTTGCCAACCAACGAATATCATTCGCAATTTTATTTAAACTTACAGCCAAAGTTTTTAAAGCACCAGATGCAAATACTGCAGCATCACGCCCTGCTAAAGCTTCAAATTTATTTGGGGCTGTCACAAAAGGTAAACCTGTTAAAGTACCTAATTGATCTGCTGATTTTACAGCATAATCAACATGTGCATTTAAACCTGTACCTACAGCAGTACCACCTAAAGGCAACTCATATAACCCTGTTAAAGCTTGTTGTAAGCGCTTTAAACCATGATCAAGTTGAGATACATATCCACTAAATTCCTGACCTAAGGTTAACGGTGTTGCATCTTGTAAATGCGTACGCCCAATTTTAACAATGTCTGAAAATTCTTTTGATTTTTTATCTAAAGTATCACGTAATTGCGTTACCGCAGGAATAAGTAATTCATTGATTTGAATACTTGCCGCCACATGAATTGCTGTTGGGAAAGAATCATTTGTAGACTGTGCACGGTTTACATGATCATTTGGATGTACAGGTTTTTGCGAACCTAAAGCATTCCCTAATTTTTGATTGGCAATATTGGCAATCACTTCATTACAGTTCATGTTGCTTTGTGTACCTGAACCTGTTTGCCAAACGACTAAAGGAAATTGTGCATCCCACTTTCCATCAATTACTTCATCTGCTGCACCTACAATATATTGTGCAAGATCGTTAGGAATTTGATTTAACTCTGCATTCGTCATTGCCGCTGCTTTTTTTACTAAACCCATAGCACGAATCATCGGACGTGGTAAGCGCTCTTGACCAATCTTAAAATTCTGTAAACTACGTTGAGTTTGCGCCCCCCACATTGCATCACTTGGAACCTCAACATCACCCATTGTGTCATGCTCAATACGTGTTTGCATTTGCTACCTCTATAGTCGTATATAGCTAAGCTATATCACATTTGATATCTAAATATTCTTCATCTTGTAATTATCATATTTTAAACAAAAATAATTGTAAATGATAATTATTTACAATAACTCATTTATTAAGCATTTAGCTGTTTCTTATAAAATATCCATTCATCTTCAATCATTTGTTCAACCGACTTGTACGCTTTCCAGTTAAACATCCGTTGTATTTTTTCAGATGTTGCCCCAACTTGTGGTAATTCTTCACCCTCAAAATAATCGGCATCTACTGTTGTAATTTGTACATCTGTGACCTTTGAAACAACATTCAATAATTGTTGTATTGAGCAGACCTCGCCCGCAATATTAAATATTTCATAGGCTTGGTTTTGATAATACAACCATTGCAAAGATAAACTCACAGCCGAACAAACATCCATCACATGAACAAAACTTCTATCGGCAGTTTGATCTGCGGTCGTTTCATGTTTACGCAGTTCTATAAATTCACGTTGTCCAGCAGCAACTTGCATTGCCAATGGCACAATGTTCTTCGGAAATGGACGAATTAACTCACCTAAATACGAATACTCGAAAGCTCCAGCAACATTGGCTAATCTTAGATTTACAATTTTCCATTCAAAATCGGTCATATACGTGTCTTTAAGAATATCTTCAGCCATTTGAAGCGATTTAATATATGGATTATTAAATTGATAATTAAATGAATCTTCTTCTTTTAAATCTAAACTTGATGTGCCATACACGGCTAAACTTGAAAGATTAACTAAACTACGCACACCGGTGCGCTGCATAGCGCGTAGTAAACTCATCATACAACTTACATTTGCATTGTAATATTCAAGTGGTTTTAGCAAAGACTCTGTTAGTGACTTAAATCCTGCAGCATGAACAACACTATCGATTTCATATTGTTGAAAAACCGTCATTAATGCGGGAGTATTTCGTACATCAACTTTTACAAAAGGAACATTCATTCCTGTAATTGATTCAAGTCGATCGAGGTTACTCGTATCTGTATTAGACAAATTATCGACTAGAAGCACCTCTTGCCCTTGAGCCATGAGGCTTAGAGCAATGTGAGATCCTATAAAGCCTAATCCACCTGTAACCAAAATCATTGTATACTACCTTTTTCTTATCAAGTCCGAATGTCTCCTTTTGGAAACTATTGATGTGTGAATTTCGATGAGTACTTTATTACTAATAACATCTGCACCAACTTCTATACATGCTTGGCATGCTTTGGGTTTAGCCCAAGCACTTCACAGCAAAAATGAAGATTTTCGTGTTTTCTTCTATCAAGACGGAGTATCTGTTGCCAACGAATTACAATGGGTTCCTGATGATCAGAAAAACTTAAAAAACGAATGGCAAAAACTTGCAATCCGTTTACCTGTTTGTGTAAGTGCTGCCCTTGCACGAGGCATTTCAGATGAAGAAAATGTAAAAAGACATCATCTTCATCAGCACAATTTGGCACAAGGCTTTGAATTGGTTGGCTTAGGTGAACTTGCAGATGCAGTTCAATCCACAGATCGTCTACTTCAATTCTAATCTTGTTTTTTAATAAAACTAGTTGCTTTTAAAAGGTAAATTGTGTGAAAAATGTACTCGTAATTTTAACTCAAGCGAACTTAGCCAGCCTGCAAACACACGAAAGCTTATCTGCAACAATGGTATTGGCAACCTTTGGCTGTGAAGTAAAAGTGGTTTTGCAAGATGCTGCTCTCAGCCTTTTACAGTCAGATTTACAATTCAATCAGCTAAAGCATGTCTTTAAAATAGCTTCTAATATGGTCGATAGTTTTGAGTTTTACGATTTAAGTCCTATTTTTGTAGAAAGTAAAAATAAAGACGAAAATTTTGTTTTAAATAGCACACAAGATATTGAATTTATTCACCTAAATTCAGAATATATTCAAAATTTCGATCATGTGTTGTATTGGTAAGCAAAGGACAATGTAATGACAAACAATACACTTTATTTAGTTCAATCAAGTTTTAATGCAAGCCCTACTATCTTCATGAAACTTGAACAGCTTTATATTGAAAATGATGCAGTAGTTTTAATGGGCGAAGCTGTTTTACATGCAACTACTGCATTTATTCAAAGTTTAAATCATGTTTATGTTTTAGAAAATGAAGTAGAAAACTTAACTAAGCCTGTATCTGAAAAAATTCAAGTGATTTCATACGCTCAGTTTGCAGACTTAACATTGAATTTTAAACGTAGTATTAGTTTAAAATAATTGATACATACAACACGGTTATACAAGCTTAAAGGCATATTATGAGTTTAGAATTAGATCAAGATGGTCATTTAGTGGATTACACCATTTGGAATGAAGATGTTGCTCAGGAACTTGCCAATACTTTAGAGCTTGAGCTTAGTGAATGGCATTTCCAAATTTTAAATGCTGTACGACAGTTTTATGCTCAGTTTGGACACTCTCCTGCAACACGTCCCCTCATTAAATTTTTAATGAAAACAGTTGGCCCTGAAGTAGATAATGCAATGTTGCAAGATAAGTTCAAAACAGGCTTAGTTGCACGCCATTTAAGCCGTTTAGCAGGAATTCCCAAGCCTGCAAATTGTTTATAACAATTAAAGATTAAATATAAAAAAGCACCCAATTCGGTGCTTTTTTACAACTTAGATTTTATATTTATCCAAAGAAACCTATAGAAAGCTGAATAACAACAGCATTTACAATATCGACAAAGAAAGCCCCTGTTAAAGGAATGACCAAAAAGGCTCTATGAGATGGTCCATAAGTATTGGTTACCGCTTGAATATTCGCAATAGCTGTTGGTGTTGCCCCTAAGTTCACACCACATTGACCTGCACAAAGCACAGCAGCATCATAATTTTTACCCATCACCCTAAAGGTTACAAAATAAAGGTATAGTGCCAACAAAATTGTTTGAGCAATAAGAATAATCACCAATGGACCCGCCAAATCGGCAAGCAGCCAAAGTTGTAATGACATCAGTGCCATTGCTAGAAACAATGCCAAGGAACCATTACCAAATACATCAATGCAACGGTCAAACATCTCAATTTTAAATATTTTTTCTAATATATTTCGTAATACAACACCACACATTAAAACCCAAACAAAAGTTGGAAGCTCAAACCACTGACCTTTTGCAAATGTTGCCATAAAATAGGCAAAGCTAATACATAAGGCGAACATCCCCATTGTTTTTACAGCATCATCAGCCGTAATTAAACGTGTTTTTTCTGGATATTCAAAAGGTGCTGTTTCAGATGCAGGTGGAGCTTCATTACGTCCAGTTCCTAAAACAATTTCATCTGCTAGTTTGTAACGACGAATAAGTAATTTAGCAACAGGCCCACCCATCATGCCACCAATAACTAGACCAAATGTAGCACTTGCCATACCTAAAACAACTGCACCTTGTATACCATGATCTTGTTCAAATACAGAACCCCAAGCGCCTGCAGTACCATGTCCACCTGTTAAGGTGACGGAACCTGTAATTAAACCAATTAATGGGTCTAAACCTAAAATTTTCGCTAAACTAATACCAAGTGCATTTTGTAGTAATACAAAAATAACAACACAAACAAGAAAAACAACTAAGGTTTTTCCTCCTTCTTTTAATTTTCCTAAACTTGCACTTAAACCAACAGATGTAAAAAACATCAGCATGAAAATTTGCTGTATTTGTGCATCAAAATTCACAGTCATATTAAATTGTTTAAATAAAATATAAGTAACTACAGCAGCAACCAAACCACCTGCAACAGGTTCTGGAATATTATATTTTTTTAAAATACTTAGTTTATTAACACACACATATCCAACTAAAAGAACAAAGACGGCAATAACTATTGTCATAAATGCATCTAAGTGATAGTCCATACTACATCCTTTTATATTTCTTACACTTATATGAATATTAAACTTAAATTTGCTTTAACATGTAATTTTCTTTATCTATTTTTGATTCATATAATATTTGATATAAAAAAAGCACCTTATTAGGTGCTTTTTCGTTTAACTACAACTTATTTTTTAGCAGGAACAGATGCTTCAGTTGTAATATTTACAGTAATTTTATCGCCAACATTTGGCAAGTTATTTTTAATATTTAAAATTAACAACTTAGATTATATTGGTGTTATCTTGGTGTAGATATGGAGTTATCCACAGCTTATAAGTGACTCAGTAAATAGATTATAACATCTACTAATTGAATTCGTACCTATCTAATTTTAAGTAGATAAAATTTACCGTTTACAAATACCAACAAAAAAAAGATTACTTTTTAATCAAGATGCTTTATAAAAAAAGCAACCAAATAACATAAGTTAATAATTATGAGAAATGGCATACCATTATTAGAAATACTATCTGAGCGATTTTTTATAGAACAAACACAATTTTCAAATATCCATGACTTTTTTATAAAAGCTGGACACCCAATAGTGTGTAGAGAGGATATTAATAATATACCTTTAGATATAATTGATAAATTTGTTAGTAATCACACAGCCTTTTTAAGCTTTGAGCATATGCAAAAAGAAGCAACCAAACATTTTTTAAGAAACTTAATGAAAAGAAGGTAGTATTAAACTATTTAACAAATAATAACATTAACTATGACTATTATTTAATCATTATTTTATGTATCCTAAAATCTCTAAAACCATAATGTAATAATAAGGAATATCTATGAAACACCTACTACTCACAACATTAGTTATAGCCTCATTTTCAGGATTGGCAAATGCTAGTGACGGTATTTATACATCAGTAAAAGCTGGTATTAGCGATACAAAAATAAAAAGCAACTCATTAGAATTTTATGAGCCATCTGTAGATTTAAATGGTAAGTTTGAATTCGGCAACCAAACTAAATCAGTTTATCCAACAATTTCAGCAGCTGTTGGTTATGATTTCAGTGCAATAAGCCCATTAAATGCGAGAGCAGAATTAGAGTATACATACAAAATTAGCACCTCCTTTAATCCGAAAGCTATCGCTTTAATTGATGTTGATACTGGTGAAAGAACTACAGATGGTCTTGAATCGAACACAACTAATAAATTAACTACACAATCATTAATGTTAAATAGTTATTATGATTTTAAAAATCAAACTAAATTTACACCATATATTAGTGCAGGTGTTGGTTTCACACATGTGAAAAATAAACAAAGTGCTGAAGATTATTCAACATCTGATTCAGATAACCACTTTACTTGGTCTGCTGGTGTTGGTGTTGCATACAACATCTCAAATAATGTTGCATTAGACGCTAGCTATCGTTATGTAGATGCTGGTAAATTTAAATTTACAGATACTCAAGATGGTGAATTTTCGAGAACTAATATGAAAATCTCATCAAACGATTACCTCTTAGGTATTCGCTATAACTTCTAATTAAAGTTAAGCCCTCATTTGAGGGCTTTTCCAATCTTAATCCAAGCCTTAACTTTCGCTCGACATTCTGCATACTGTTCAGAAGTATCAACTGACCAAGTAAGCATTTCACCTAATTCACCTGTTTCCAATTGCTTTAGGTCTTCACAATCAACCATCAGGTTTGCTGGTATTTGCGGATTTAATGGCTTTGTTGGCGATACGCAAGCCGTCATCAGTAAGCTTGCACTTAGTGTAAATACGATCAGTGATAATTTTTTGAGTTTCATGTCGAATATCTCTAAATTCAATTTTGATGTTCTGTTTCTCAGCTTCAAGTTCATTTGAAACAATAAATAGTTCTTCATTTACTTTTTCGAGTGCTTTGCGTTGTGCTTCATTTTCTTTTGCAATTCGCTTTTCATAAGTTGCAACTGTTTTAGATTCAATTGTGTCGCGCTGATCTTTCACATTTGAGTAACAGCCAAATTGAATTAAAGAAATCACAACAAAAGCGATAATCATATAAATAGTGTTCATTGCGCCCCCATGCATTTATTGTGGCGTTCAAGCTGTCGAGTCCACACGCCATAACAGTTATTAGATCGGATTGAGCAATCACGCTTTGCAACGTATTTGTATTTCAGTAATGAATCGCAAGCTTGTTTATATTTGCCTTGCTTTAGATTGCGAAGCATTGAAGATTGAGACCATGCACCAGTACCGTACTGATACGTGAAATCCATGTACACGTCATATTCGGTCTGTGAAACCGGAATATTTAAAAGTGTTTTATTGAATCGAACGGCATCTTTATCCATGTGAGCTTTTAAGTATTCAAGCCCCTGCTTTCGCGTGATTGCAGGATCAGACATTTTGACTTTGATGCCATTTGGATAAACGGTAATACCTGGACCAATTGTAGGCACATCACCTCTCACTGGAATGATTGGTTTAGTTGTGAACCCCTCTTTAGCCATAGTTGCTTGCACTTGTTGTTCGCTTACACCAGATATAAAAAAACCGCCTGTTAATGAGGCGGCTAGTGTTGATCCAATAACAAAATATTTAGTCTTGTTTTGCATTGCACTGGCCCTGTAGTTTTTTAACACGCAAGTTGTGCTCTACTTTTTCGCGGTGATTACGCTGCCAAGAAAAGTAAAAGTTAATAAGTAAGCCAAGAATCGCAATGCCAAGTGATAGCCAGCCGATCCAATTTACACCCATAAAAAAAGCTGCAAATGATGCAGCCCCTCCTATTCCTGATGCTTTTGAACCAATGGCGGCTGCAGAAGTCTCAGCAACCAAATGTGTCGTTTCAGACATGTTTTCCCCTATGAATTTTGGCAATAAAAAAGCACCCGAAGGTGCTATAAAACTGGATATGTTTCGTGAATTGGTGGTTTCCAGCTATTATTGTTTTGATCAACACCGACAATCAAAACCAAATCATTTGCATATAATTCAACTTCAAAGCTAAAAGCACCATCATTACCGACAGTTTGTTCATCAAGAAAGTACCCTGTTTCTTTCTCATAAATTCGAACAGTACAACCTGCGGCGATAGTGTCATCAGGGGCTATTTAAAATTTCGCACCAACCTCTAGAATATCGACCATTACAACAATTATTTTAAATACCATATAATTTTTTAATTTTACCAAAAACCACATGTCTCAAATAAATTGTTATTTATTAACATGTTAAAACCATATTAATTCTATTGGTATTTTTGTTATCTATACTCATTATTTTACCAAATGTTATAAAAAATCAAAAAAAACAAGTACAATTCCTTCATACAATAAATAATAGCAATTCAGCGCATTATAAAAATAAATTGAGGTTTGTATCTTTGGGAGAGGATACAAACCTTCTTTTTTTACATACGAAAAACCCACCAAGAGTTAACTTGATGGGCCTCGAAAAATAAAAACAAAATTCAGCGCATTGAATTCTAGATGAAATATACGCTTTTTTAATAACTAATCAATAATTAAATTTTTAAATTTACATATTAAAAAGGCATAGCTATCAGCTATACCCTCTATTCAATTTAAACCATCTGCCCAAATTTATACACTAATAAGGTCAAGATCACCGCTGAAACCATTATAAGTATTATGTCTATTATATCTTCGGAGGTCATATTTTTATCCTCGTTATTTTTTGTTATTT
>NZ_JCAKNA010000040.1:0-19388 GCF_059515885.1 Acinetobacter sp. FY683
GCGACTCATGAGTGCTCGGTTATATGCGGGCCAATTGGTTGTGCGGTAGATTTTGTGTGTAGGCTTCTTCATTTGAAAATTATATCGCTGAAAAACCCTTTACAGATAGGTTTGTGCAACAAAACCACAAGCACACCAAAAATGTATTTTTTTGGTGAGTACCCTCGTGCTCCCTCTGCGGTAGAACGGGAGGGGGACACCTTCGGGTGTGCTGATTCTTGTGTATCAGTCTGTCAACCCTCTTTCGTTCTGCCACCATAATCAATTGACAGTGATTCGGTAGAACTTCTTATTACACAAGGAGTCCGCCATGCGTACCTCATTCTTCTTCTTTTTCTCTTTTTTTGATTCCATACCTTCATCATGGCTTTGATGTTAATTCACTGAAGTTTTTAAAATCTTGTTGGCTGATGGCATGAGTTTTGTCTCTTTTACTGAAGTCACCATAAAAAAATAATCATGATTTATAGGTGTGAAGATGCATCCATCTTTTTTTTCGGTAAAAACTTTACCGCGTTTTTCTGTACGTATTTTTTCAATTTTAATTTCGACTGTTTTACTTTCAGCTTGCGCCCCCAAAATCGAACGGCAGTTTAAACAAGGCTGTAAAGATGCAGGGGGAAATAAGGCGTTCTGTTCATGTGTCTACACTAAGTTAGACGCACATTACGGTACACAGACCTTAAAAGACATTGAAGACATTCATAAAGTCCCTGCGGACTTTAATGAACGCGGTTCAGCTTACACGCTGCAATGTCTCAATAAATTGAAATAAAAAAATAACTTCACGTATTTGGGATTTAAAAAAAATGAGAAATATGATTGGTTTCTACTTTGTCGTGGTCGCCAATGGGCTAGCACCACTTTCAGAAATAGAGTGGAAACAAGTTATTAGCTTCTTAAATGCAGGAACGGTATTTGAGCGTGCTAAAAAATTACGAGACCAATTCCCTGTAAAATTTGATGATGGTTCAAGTAAACATATTTTCTTTTTATCTCATGATTCAACAAAAAACCACTTTCAAGTGACCAATCAAATTACGGTCGATCATCGAGATCATAATGGGCGAACAAGCCGTTTCGATGTCACACTTTTAGTGAATGGCTTTCCACTTGTACAAATAGAATTAAAAAAACGTGGGCTAGAAATTGCAGAAGCCTTTAATCAAACCCTACGATATACCCGAGAAGCCTATTGGGCAGGACAAGGCTTATTTAGCTATATTCAACTCTTTGTCATTAGTAATGGCGTAAACACACGTTACTATTCAAATGGCACAAAAAATATCGAATTTACTTTCCCTTGGGCAGATGTACAAAATAAACCAATTAATGAAATTGTCGATTTTGCAGACAGTTTTTTAGCACCTACAGCACTCACACAAATGCTCACGCAATATATTGTGATGTATGAGGATAGTAAAAATTTAATGGTGTTAAGACCCTACCAAATTTATGCCGTACAAAGCATTGTCGGTCGAGTAAAAAATACAACAAGTAATGGCTATGTTTGGCATACTACAGGTTCAGGTAAAACACTGACTTCATTTAAAGCTAGTCAAATTATCATGAACATGCCAGAGGTTGAAAAAGTCTTATTTGTGGTAGACCGCAATGATTTAGATACCCAAACAGCAAAAGAATTTAATGCTTTTAAAGCCGAAAGTGTAGATAGCACAACCAATACACAAACCTTGGTCAATCAACTCGATCAACGTCACGATAAATTAATTGTGACCACTTTACAAAAGCTAAATAAAGCCATTAGTACAGACCGATATTTAGAATCGATTGATTATTTACGTGATAAAAAAGTGGTATTTATTTTTGATGAATGCCACAGAAGACAATTTGGTGAAACACATCGAAGAATTAAAAGTTTCTTTCAAAATGCACAAATGTTTGGCTTTACAGGAACGCCAATTTTTGAAGAAAACAGCCAATCGCAAGCTGGCTTAAAACTCACCACAGATTACCTATTCAATGAGTGTTTGCATAAATACGTCATTGTAGATGCAATTCGAGACAGGAACGTTTTACAGTTCCAAATCGACTACCGTGGAAAGTACACAGCTAAAGGTATGCAAAGCAGTGGTGAGGATGTCGAAGCAATAGATACACAAGAACTCTATGACAACCCTCAACGCTTGCAAATGATTGCACGTTATATCATTGATATTCATGATACTAAGACCAAACAACGTGATTTTACCGCCATGTTCTGCGTGAGTTCAGTCGATATGCTGAGGCAGTATTATGAATACTTTGAACAAGCACAAGCGGAAAAGAAAGCTGAAGATGAGGCAGAAGGGCGAATTCACAAACCGTTGACCATTGCCACTATTTTTTCATACGGTGCAAATGATGCCATAAGTACAGACGATCAAAATGGATTGATTGATGAAGAAAGTACAGATAGCCCGAGTCAAGTGAATCAATCTAATCGAGATAAACTCGATGGTTATATTACGAAATACAACCAACGCTTTACTACCAATTATAATTCTGGTGATCAGTTCTATGCGTATTATCGAGACATAGCCGATAGAGTAAAGAAAAAGCAAATTGATATTTTGCTGGTTGTGAATATGTTCCTGACAGGTTTTGACTCCAAAACTTTGAATACTTTATACGTAGATAAAAACTTAAAGTTTCATGGCTTAATTCAGGCATTCTCAAGAACGAACCGTGTATTAGATGGGAATAAACCTTTTGGTAATATTATTTGCTTCCGTAATTTAAAACGGGCAACAGATGAAGCCTTGGCTTTATTTTCAAATAAAGAAGCACGGCAAATTGTCTTAATTCCAAGTTTTGCAGAAATAAAGTCTCAATACGATATGGCTGTAGAGGCTTTATTGCAGTTAACGAAAGATTACACGGCTGTAGATGAGTTATTAACAGAAGATGATCAACTGGAGTTTATTAAAGCCTTTCGTAAGGTGATGCGTTATAACGCACAGCTCGAAACCTTTATTGAATATGATCAAGATGAAACAGCATTAGATAAACAACAGTTTGCAAATTTTGCCTCTAAATATGCCGATTTATGTCGTGAGGTAAAAAGAACAACGACTAAAGAAAAGGTATCTGTTTTAGATGATGTAGATTTTCAGTTAGAGCTTTTACATCGTGATCGGGTGAATGTGGGTTATATCATTAACTTGCTACAGATGGCTGTAAATTCAGACAATGAAGATAAGCGTCAACAATATGAGGCTCAAGTACATGATTTAATCGGTGGTGATGTCTCACTTCATAATAAGCAAGACTTAATCGAAAAGTTTATTGCTGAAAACATGCCTAAAATGATCAATGGTCAAAATGTAGCGCAAGCATTTGCTGAGTTTTGGGATATCGAGAAAGAGCAGGCATATCAGCATTTATGTGAACAAGAAAACTTGAAACCCGATGTACTTAAAAAGGTACTCGATAACTATGAGTTTACTCAGCGTTTACCACGCCAAGAAGAATTAAGTGATTTACCAAACTTTAAAGTTAAGTTGTTTGAACGAGAGAATGTATTTAGCTCATTGCTTGTGAAGACAAGACAATTTATTGAAAAATTTTATACTGGACTTTAAATAAAACAATTACTGTAATATACCCATGCAGCCATCTGGCTGCATGGGTATATTACTGCATTTTTAATTAGGGTTAAAAAGGGTAATTCGATTTTTATTATTTGTTATTAATCAGAATTTTATTGATTCAGTTAACCTGCCACCACCACCAAAAGTTTTTTAAAGTATACCCGTAGTTTCATCATCATCTTTTTAACATTATCTTGATTGTCTTTATATATTGTATAAATTGAACATACTGTAATAAAAAATATTATTTTGAGGGGAATTAGTGGAATTAAAACAGCTAAAATACTTTATTACGATTGTAGAATCTGGAAGTCTAGGTAAAGCTGCACAGAAATTAGATGTAGGTACGTCTGCTTTAAGTCAGCAAATTGCAAAGTTAGAAGATGAACTGTGCACTCGCCTTTTAAGCCGAACCTCTACTGGGGTTACACCTACTCCAGCAGGTTTGGCTTTTTTTAAACAGGCACAATTATCATTACGGCATGTACAATATGCCATTGAGGCAGCACATTCCTCGCGTTTGACCGGTCATGTTAGCGTAGGTTTTTCACCAAGTATTGCATCAGTTATAGGTATACCATTTATGCAGCTTATGTCAGAACGCTATCCAGATATTAAAATTCATTTAGTAGAAAGTCTATCTGGAAATCTTACGAACCTTGTTAATTCAAGACAACTAGATATCGCCATTATTTTTACACAGGATGTAGATGCTAATTGGTCAGTTCAACCATTATTGAAAGAACAAATGTTTCTGATGGCAAATAGAACTTTACTGACAGAATTTGGATTTGAACAATGTATACAAGATGGGGCAATTGATTTACATCGAGTCAATCAATTGCCATTGGTATTACCAAGTAAAAGGCATGGACTCCGTAAATTTTTAGATCAAAAAGTGGAATTATTAGATGTCGGCTATGAAGTAGATGGACTACATTTATTAATGAACTGTGTTAGTAGTTTAAATATGGCTACAATTCAACCTGTGAGCGCTCACTTTGATTATCTTAAATCTGATATATGCTTGTTAAAGGTAGTCGAACCAGAACTTGCTAGGATCAACTATTTAATTAGTATTTCAGAAGAAGAACTTTCACCTGCAAGCCTTGCAACAAAAGTGGCAATAAAAAGTTGTGTTAAAGATCTAATAAGCAAAGGTTTATGGCTTCGTGCTGATCTATTAGACTTTTAGCCTATTTAGTTTTATTAAATACCTATTTAAATTCAGCCACTCACGGACTCCTTACTTTTAGTTTTAAATTACATCAAATTCGAAAGGGAAGACATCGAATGCATGATGTAATTGTGATTGGCGGTGGGAATGCCGCATTATGTGCAGCACTTACTGCACGAGAAGCGGGTGCTTCGGTATTGCTTTTGGAAGCTGCGCCTAAAGAGTGGAGAGGTGGAAATTCACAGCATACACGTAATCTACGGTGTATGCATGATGAGCCACAAGATGTACTAATTGATGCTTATCCTGAAGAAGAATACTGGCAAGATTTGTTAAAAGTTACTGCTGGTAAAACCAATGAACATTTAGCTCGTCTTGTTATTCGTACAACTGCATCCTGCCGTGAATGGATGCGTAAACATGGGGTTAACTTCCAGCCCCCTTTATCTGGTGCTCTGCATGTGGCACGTACAAATGCTTTCTTTATGGGTGGTGGGAAAGCTCTCGTAAATGCCTATTTTAGAAGTGCACAAGATCTCGGTGTTGAGATTCGATATAACACCAAAATTACTCAACTGATAATTGAAGATGGTGAATTTATTGCAGCTATTGCCGAAGATGGTAAACGCTTCGAGGGAAAGGCGTGTGTGTTGGCTGCAGGCGGGTTTGAGTCAAATCGTGAATGGTTAAAAGAAGCCTGGGGACAAAATGAAAATGGTGAGTGGCCAGCAGATAATTTTATTATTCGTGGTACCCGATTCAACCAAGGGAATTTGCTGAAATTAATGATGGATCAGGGAGCTGATATTATTGGTGATCCTTCTCAGTCTCATTGTGTTGCTGTTGATGCTCGTGCACCACTTTATGATGGTGGTATTTGTACTCGGATTGACTGTGTATCTTTAGGCATTGTAGTAAATAAAAATGCCGAACGTTTTTACGATGAAGGTGAGGATTTTTGGCCAAAACGTTATGCGATTTGGGGGCGTTTAGTTGCTAAACAACCCAATCAAATTGCTTACTCGATTATAGACTCCAAATCTGTTGGTCGCTTTATGCCACCAGTATTTGAAGGTACAAAAGCGAACACGATTGAAGAGTTGGCAGACAAGCTGAATCTAGATGTAGCGACATTCTCTAAAACTATAACTGACTATAATAGTGCCTGTGTTAAGGGTGAGTTTAATCATACCGTACTTGATAACTGTCATACAGAAAAAATAATCCCTGCTAAAACCCACTGGGCTGTTCCTCTAGATCAACCGCCATTTTATGCCTATGCATTACGACCAGGAATTACTTTTACCTATTTAGGATTAAAAGTTGAAGATGATGCAGCGGTACGTTTTAACAATCAGCCGAGTCCAAATTTGTATGTAGCTGGTGAAATGATGGCGGGTAATGTATTGGGCCAAGGTTATACGGCAGGGGTGGGGATGTCGATTGGTACGACTTTCGGTCGTATTGCTGGTAAAAATGCTGCAAAAGCTGCATTCAAGCAGGGAGCTTAAAATATGAATGCTAATGTCAAAACATTAATTCCTGTAGTGCAGCTGACTGAAAATGAAGAGCAGGTTAAACAGGCTTTACAGATTTGTAATGCATGCCGGTACTGTGAAACTTTTTGTGCCGTATTTCCAGCTATGACTAAACGCCTTGAGTTTACACAAGCTGATATTCATTACATGGCGAACCTTTGTCATAACTGTGGTGCTTGTCTACATGCTTGTCAGTACGCACCACCACATGAATTTGGTGTAAATATTCCACAGGTAATGGCGCAAGTACGTCTTGAAACCTATCAGGAATTTGCAGTACCCGCTTCTTTTGGTGCGATTTATAAAAAGACGGGAATTGCTTTAGTTTCTGTAATGACTGTTATTTTCTTTCTGCTCATGTTGGGAGGAGTCTGGCTGAATGGAACAGACTTATTCGGTCAGTACCAAGGCGACTTTTACGCGATATTCCCTCATAACTTCTTGGCGGTGCTGTTCGGATCTGTATTTATCACAGCAATTTTACTGTTAAGTCTCGGCATAGCAAAATTCTGGAAACAGACTTCAAAAATTATTCCAGAAGGTGTTGCACAGCCAGATATTCTTCAGGCTTCGAAAAATGTTCTGACTCTTAAATATTTAGATGGCGGACATGGTAAGGGCTGTAATGAGGAAGATGATCGTTATACCCAGATTCGTCGTGTATTTCATCATTTCACTATGTACGGTTTTCTATTCTGCTTCCTAGCAACCAGTGTTGCTACAGGCTATCACTACTTCTTAGGACTAGAAGCACCATATGGCTATACCAGTCTACCTGTGATTTTAGGAACGCTTGGTGGTATTGGGTTAGTCATTGGTCCAATTGGTTTACTTTATCTGAATATCAAGCGTCATCCGTTACATGGTGATGTTAAGCAAAAACCAATGGATCGAGGCTTTATCTTCCTTTTGCTATTAATAAGTATTACAGGCTTAGCTTTATTGGCTTTCCGAGATAGCTCAGCGATGGCGCTATTGCTAATCATCCATTTAGCTACCGTAATGACTTTCTTCCTTACGATACCATTTGGGAAGTTTGCACATGGATTTTATCGCAGTGCTGCTTTGCTGAAATTTGCAGTGGAGGAGCGTATTGCTAAAAACAAGACAAAATAAACACCCAAACCTCAATTAAGACCAAGGAGGTCGATGATGGAACTAGGTAATTTTTATACTCAATTTATGGACAGTTAAAGGAAAGGAATTCTAAAAATGAATAAATATAATTTATTGGTACTTGCTTGCGTGAGTGCAATTATGGTTGGTTGTGGTTCAGGAAATGCCTCACGGGAAGCTGGTCAGCCTAAACGACCTGAATGTATTGCACCTGCTAAACCAGGTGGTGGTTTTGATATGACATGTAAGCTTATCCAAGCTGGTTTTAAAGAAACGAAAGTTCTAACGGATCCAATGCGTGTAACGTATATGCCTGGAGGAGTAGGTGCCGTTGCTTATAATAAAATTGTAAATAACGATCCAGCAAATAATAATGCAGTTGTCGCATTTTCAACAGGTTCTTTACTTAATCTTGCTCAAGGTAAATTTGGAAATTTTACTGTAAAAGATGTGCGTTGGTTATCTGGAGTGGCTGTTGATTATGGCCTAGTAGCAGTTCATAAAGATTCTCCACTAAAAAATTTAGATGATTTGATGAAGAAATTAAAAGCAAATCCTAAAGAAGTAAGCTTTGGTGGTGCAGGGAGCGTTGGTGGTCAAGACTGGATGCAAACGGCAATTTTAGCTAGAAAAGCGGGTGTGAATCCATCAGATATGAGTTTTGTAGCGCTTGAAGGAGGAGGGGAGGTATTGACGTCTCTTCTCGGTCAACATATTCAGGTTGGTGTCGGTAATGTCAGTGAGGTTGGATCTCACTTAGAAGCTGGAAATATCAGGGTATTAGCTGTGTTTTCAGATAAACGATTAGACGGTAAATTTTCAAAACTTCCAACTGCAATAGAGCAGGGCTATGATCTAAAGTGGCCTGTTATTCGTGGTTTTTATATGGGGCCAAAAGTAAGTGATGAAGCTTATAATTGGTGGAAAAGCGCTTTTGATAAGATGATGGCTAATAAAAAGTTCGATGCAATTCGAGAAAATCAGGATCTACTTCCATTCGAACTAACTGGTGAAGAACTGAGAGCTTATGTCTATAAGCAGACTGAAGAAATGCGTCAGTTATCAGAAGAATATAAATTATCAAAATAATCAAAAACTGAGTTGAACGCTATTTTCAGCTCAGGCTTTGTTTTGAGGGTAGATGATGAAATCAGAACGGATTCTCACGGGCATCATTGCAGTTTGCGGATTATTCTTACTAATTCACGCATGCTATTTTGAAGCTCCAATTTCCTACGATCCAGTAGGGCCAAAGGCTTTTCCAATTTTGCTGATGGGCTTAATTACCGTAAGTGCAGTGTATCTTACGGTACGTCCAGCCATTATGTTTGAACCAATTGAATTAGGTTGGACTAAACATTTGCTTTGTAAATTAGCGCTGTGCGCAATAACCTTAACAGTGTATGCAGCTATTTTTGAGTGGTTTGGCTTTATCGTTGCGACTTTACTCATGACTATTGTCTTGGGGAAACTTTTCAATGGCAAAACGATTCCAGTGACGATTACTGGATTAATACTCAGCACGTGTACTTACTATCTGTTTGATCGTGTACTAGATGTGCCATTACCACTCGGATTCTTCGGTTAAGGATGACTGCGATATGGATATACTAAATTTTTTAATGATGGGATTTGAAGTTGCCTTACAACCGCAAAATCTCTTGATTGCTTTTATCGGTGCATTTATTGGAACAATTGTGGGCTTATTACCTGGTCTAGGTCCAATCAATGGTGTGGCGATCTTATTACCTTTTGCTTATGCGCTTGGTTTACCTGTAGACAGTGCTTTAATTCTCTTGGCAGCAGTTTATTTAGGTTGTGAATATGGGGGCCGTATTTCAGCAATTCTTCTAAATGTTCCAGGTGATGCCGGTGCTATTATGACCACACTAGATGGTTATCCGTTGGCACAGCAGGGTAAGGCAGGTATTGCATTATCTTTATCGTCAATCAGTTCGTTCATCGGTAGTACCATTGCTTTTATAGGCATTGTTTTATTTGCTCCTATTCTCGCAAAATGGGCAATATCTTTTGGTCCAGCTGAATATTTTGCATTAATGGTATTCGCAATTGTGTGTTTAACTGGTTTGGTTAGTACCCAGCCTTTTAAAACACTGATCATGGCATTGATGGGTTTAGGCCTATCAACAGTGGGGATGGATGCTATTACTGGTGTATATCGCTTTACCTTTGATAGTGTCGGATTAAGTGATGGTATTGCCTTTACCACGGTCGTGATTGGTTTGTTTAGTATTAGTGAAATTTTACTGCTACTTGAGCGTACTACTGTAGGTAAGGTGGTATTGGAGCAAGGAAAACGTTCGCTATTTAACTTCAAAGAGTTTTTAAGTGCACTAACAACGATGATTCGTGGCTCACTCATTGGTTTCTTTTCAGGTATTTTACCAGGGGCCGGAGCGAGTGTTGCGAGTGCGATGGCTTATACTACCGAACGTAAAATGGCTAAAGATAGTAGCAAATTTGGTAAGGGTGATTTACGTGGTCTGGCGGCGCCTGAAAGTGCTAACAATGCAGCAGCATGTGGTTCATTCGTACCAATGTTAACTTTAGGTGTTCCTGGTTCTGGGACAACAGCTGTAATGATGGGTGCATTGACTATGTACAATATCACTCCAGGTCCTCAACTATTTACGGAACAGCCAACATTGGTTTGGGCTCTGATTGCCTCATTAATGATTGGTAATATCATTCTATTAGTGTTGAATCTACCTTTAGTGGGCTTTTTTGCACGACTACTCAGTATTCCAAGCTATATCCTGATTCCAATTATTGCGACAGTAAGTTTTGTAGGGGTCTATGCAATACACAGTACCATCTTCGATTTATTGTTATGTATGGGTTTAGGCATTATAGGCTATGTGCTGAGAAAATTTGATTTCCCATTAGCTCCACTCATTCTTGGCTTTGTATTAGGTGAGTTAATGGAATCAAACTTACGTCGTGCTCTATCTATTTCTCAGGGTGAACTCAGCATTTTGTGGCACAGTAATATCAGCATGGGACTTTGGGTCATGTCAGCATTGTTACTGATTCTTCCTGTTGTACGTAAATATCTGTTTATCAAAAAACATCAAGCTTAATTAAACAATAATAATGGTCAGCATAAGCTGACCATTATTATTTAAGATGAGCCTTGTTGCACAAACCCATTGAGCTAACGCTATCATAATAGGCTAGATGATTTTCGACTGTAATAACGTAAGGTGGATATCCAGCTTTTAGCAATTCAAGATTTATTAAGAGACGTGATGTACGCCCATTACCATCAATGAATGGATGAATACCTACAAAATCTGAATGTACTTTAGCTGCACGTTCAACAGGATGCAGCTTGGTTCTGTCGCATTAAGAAAGCATAGTTGAGTAAATTAAGATAAAAGTCTGTCTTAGCTAACTAATCGATACAGTGGTCCTATGGCATTATCTGATCTCATAAAATCAGAGTCTGTAAATTTATTCAAGACTGCTACGCGTGCATGAATCTCGTTCACCTGACTAGGAAAACTCCTTGCCGTTAATTTATCGCCTAATAATTTGATGCAATGCATCTTGGTTTCAACCAAACTTCGACGGTGATAACCAGACCATTTTTTCCAAAGCATTCTTCCTAGATGTTTGACTGTTTTCAATAACTCATTGCGCTCTATAGACCTTGCTTGCTGATCTTTCCATGGTTTTGCATTCTTTCTTGGTGGAATCACCGCATGTGCATCACGATCTAAAATGACTTGTCGGCAGTGCTTTGTGTCATAAGCACCATCTGTATAGACTGAATCAATTTGCTCATTTGGTGGGATTTGATCAAGTAAATCTCCGAGTACTTGTGAATCACTCACATTATTTGTTGTAAGTTGTACTGCACGTATTTGAAGGGTCTTAGCATCTATACCAATATGCAGTTTACGCCATTGGCGACGATATTCAGGTTGATGTTTCTTGCGTTTCCATTCACCCTCGCCTAAAAACTTAAGGCCAGTTGAGTCTATTAATAGATGTAATCCTTCATGACTTTTTTGATAGCTGATCGCAATATCAATCTGCTTTTGTCTTCTGCAAATGGTTGAGTAATCCGGAGCTGTCCAATCCAATCCACAAAGTTTAATCAGACTTTGCACAAAGCCAGTGACCATACGTAAAGACAGACGAAATAAGGATTTAATCATTAAGCAGCATTGGATAGCTGTATCGGAGTAGATTTGATTTCGTCCTTGTTTGCCTTTTGATGAAGCATACCATTGCGTAGCAGGATCAAACCAAATAGCGATATTTCCACGATTAATGAGTGCTCGATTATATGAAGACCAATTGGTTGTACGATAAATTTTGGGTGTAGGCTTATTCATTTGAAAATTATATTGTGGAATAAGCCGTTAGAGATAGGTTTATGCAACAAAGCCATTGTTGGGTGGAAAGTATCGACACGTATGAATACAGATATGGTACTTGATGCACTTGAACAAGCATTACATGATCGAGGTATGCCAAAGAATGTAATTCATCATGCAGACAGAGGCGTGTAATATCTTTCCATTCGCTACACCAATCGTTTAGAAGCAGCAAATTTACGGGCATCAGTCGGCACGACTGGTGATTCATACGACAATGCTTTGGCTGAAACAGTCAATGGTTTATATAAAACAGAGGTAATTGAATATTTAAAAGCAGATTGGCAAGGTTTAGCAGATGTACAACTTGCAACATTAAATTGGGTGGATTGGTTCAATAAAAAACGGGTACATAGTGCACTTGGTTATGTATCGCCTTTTGAATTTGAAGCAATGTACTATGATAAGATTAACCCGTTAGGTCAGGTCGCTTAACTTAAATAAAAATGTCTCCGACAAACCTGGTACGGTTCAGGGGTCTGATAATTTGTTATGTAACATACTTATATAATTAAATTTTCTAGATCATCGATAGGAATTGGTTTGGAAAAATAATATCCTTGTAATAAATCACATTGATTTTCAGTTAAAAAAATCATCTGTTCTTTCGTTTCCACGCCTTCAGCGACAACTTGCAATTCTAAGCTCTTAGCCATTTGAATAAGTGAAGTTACAATGACTGCATCTTTTTTTCTAGTTGTAATAAAATCAATAAAGCTTTTATCTAATTTAATTTGATTAACTGGAAATCGACGTAAATAGCTGAGACTTGAATATTCTGTTCCGAAATCATCAATGGATACTTTTATACCTAACTTTTGCAGTTCTTGTAAAATTTTCAATGAATATTCACTTTCCATCATGAAAACACCCTCTGTAATTTCGACCTTTAATAGCTCAGGGGGAAATTGATATAGAGAAAGCAGTTTAGAGATCATATTTAAAAAATATGGACTTTTAAATTGAAGTGGGGAAATATTAATAGATACCTGTAATTGTTGTTTAGTGCCTCTATTAATCTTTGATATGTTTTTTAAAGCCTGCTCAACCACCCAAGCCCCAATTTCAAAAATTTGCCCACTGCGCTCTGCCATTGGAATGAAATGAGCAGGAGATATTAAACCTCGGTCGGGATGGTACCAACGAATAAGTGCCTCCACACCAACAATTCTTTGTGTTTGGCTATCTATAATTGGTTGATAGTGAAGTTGAAATTGTTTTTCTCTTAATGCTAATGTTAAGTCATGGCGCATTTGTATTTCACTAATATACCCATTTTCTTTTTTATTAGTAACATGCCAATTCCATGTGTTTGCTTGTTCTTTTTTTGCTTCATACATAGCTTGTATTGCAGAATACAAGAGTTCTTTTGAGTTTTTTATGATTTCATTTCTGTCAGAAATTCCGATACTCGTTGTCAATCTAATGTATTGATGATTGATATAAAATGGTAGAGCAAGATTTTTAAATATATCCTCAACGAGAAGGAGAATCTGTTCTTTTGTCGTAGCTTTATTAATAAGTACAGCAAAACTATCTGATGAAAATCTTGATAATAAATAGTCATTCAGTACAACTTTAAGTCGCTTAGCAACTTGTGTAATAACTTCATCACCATTTGCATAGCCTAGATCTTTATTGACTGTTTTAAAATCATCCAAGTCTATATAGAGAATGACTAAATCATCTTCACTTTGCTTAAAGGACTCCTCTAACTTTTTTTCAAACATTTGACGATTGATGAGGTGTGTTAGATTGTCATGAGTTTGTTGAAACAAAATGTATTCTTGGTCTAAAAGTTCTTTTGTTACATCTTGTTGCGTGCAAATGAAATGGGTGCAATTGTGGTTTTTATCAAGTACAGGGTTTAATGTGAGTTGATTCCAAAACCAGGTTCCATCTTTTTTATAATTTTTGAGAGTTACATTGAGAGATTTATTATTTTGAATAGCATTTAAAATATTTTGAATAGAAATAAGATCTGTTTCTGGGCCTTCTAAAAATTTACAGTTATTGTTTAATATATTTTCATGAGTAAATCCTGTCATTTCTAAGAATGCAGGATTGGCATACACAATATGATAATCAGAATCGTCTTTTGTTAAAATAGTTAACCCATTAGGACTAGAATCTATACCACGTTTTAATAATTTTAGATTTTGTTTTAGATTATATTGAGTACTTATATCTTTAGCGATGGCTAAAATTGCAATCACTTCTTTATTCTTGAAAATAGGCATATAGGTCAGATCTATATAATAAGTTTGACCAAATAAATCATATGTTAGAGTTTCTAGTTGTTGAATATTTCCTAGTCTAGCTTGACTAAAAGCAAATTTGATCTCATCTTGATACTGATTAGGGAAGTAGTTTAAATAATTAGTGCCAATAATTTGATTTATTTCATCACCATGATGCTTCTTAGCTGTCTCGTTAAAGTTAAGAATAACTCCATTTATGTCATGCTCATAAATCGCTGCTGGATGATGATCGTAAAATGAATGATATTGTTCATATAGTGCATTTTTATTTTCACGTTCGTAATAGAAATCTAAACATAATGCGATAAGTGCGGCAATTTCGTATAGTTTTTGGACTTCACTATCTACGGGACTTTTGATCTTTTTATAATATATTCCAAAGGTACCATAAAGCATACCTTCAGTATTTATGATAGGAACAGACCAGCAAGCAGCAATTTTTTCACTTTTTATATAATTCCTAAATGTTGCCCAATTGGGATGAGTGGTTAGATCTTCACAAATCACCATTTTTTTTAAGTAGGCGGCGGCACCACAGGAACCAACCTCTGGACCAATTTTTAGGTTGTTAATCACATCTTGATAGTTTTTAGAAAATTTATTGCGAGTGCTGATTAGGCGTAAATGTTCTTTATCTTCTGTGAGTAACATGATAGATACAGTTACTTCAGGAATTAAATCTTCTACCCAATCAGAGATACTGTTTAATATTGTGGTGAGTTGTTTTTGTTTATTTAGTAGATTTAAAAGGTATAAAATATTAGTATTTTTAATTTCACTATACAGCATAACTTAACTTAAATTTTTTATCCCAATGAGAAGTTTATTTTTACCATAAAAACCTCCGTTAGATGAACTTATTTATTTTTATATTAAGTATTACTACTAATACTTTTAAGAAAATTGTTAACTAGGATGTTTTAGAAAGCTTTGTAATTTTAAGTGATCATATAAAACTGTAAATTAATGATGTTCAATACAGTAACAGCTCGTGTAGAATATTTGGACAAATTGTCTGTTTGATATTTATGTTACTTTTAAAAAATCTAAAAAACTTTAACCATGCTGGTGAAATGGTTTTAAAGTTCTTACAAGAGCGCTTGGGTTTTGATTTATGGATGATTACTCGTCTGGAGGGGAATGATTGGATTATTCTTCAAACAAGTAGTCTTGAATACGATATTTCTCCTGGTCAAGTATTCAAATGGACAGACTCATATTGTTCGCAGATGGTACAAGGTAAAGGGCCTCGTATAGCACCTAACTCGCAATTAATCCCTTTATATGCTGAAGCAGGAATTAATAAATTCTCCAAGATAAAAGCATATATAGGTCAACCATTATTTAATGAAGATGGAACCCTGTTTGGGACTCTTTGTGCGATTGATTCATCCCCTCAACCTGAATGTATTCAAGAAGAGAACGATTTATTAGAACTTCTTAGTCTACTACTTAGTAAGCTTTTACAAAGTGAACTTAAGTTGAGCGAGCAGCATAGATTTGCTGAAAAGCTAAAAATGGACTCATTGACTGATCACTTAACAGGAGTTTTTAATCGTAGAGCTTGGGATGAACTTCTTGACCTGGAAGAAAAACGTTGCAAGACATATGGGCACCCTACAACTATTATTGTCATTGACTTGAATGATTTAAAGAAAGTTAATGATGAGTTGGGGCATAAAGAAGGTGATAGACTCATTCAAAAGACAGCCTCTATTTTAAAAAAAACAGTTCGCTCCAGTGATTTAGTTGCTCGATTAGGAGGTGATGAGTTTGGTATTCTTAATATTGAAACTAATTTAGCAAATACTGAAAAACTAGCTGATAGAATTATAAACTCTTTGAATGGAGAAGGCATTAGTATTGCTTTGGGTATTGCTGTACGTGATCCAGGGAAAGGTTTAAAAATTGCTGCCATTGATGCAGATAAAGAAATGTATAGAAATAAAAGAGCATTAAAAACTATGAAAAAGCTCGTATCAAATATTTAACTGATTAAAAAGAAATAATGAATTAGTACATTCTCACGGCTTTGTTGCACGAACTTAGCCTTAGACGCTTATTTAGTAATATCATTTCAAAATAAATCAGCCTACACCTAAAATTTACCGTACAATAAATTGGTCATCCTATAACCAAGCTTTAATCAAGAAAGGAAATATTTCAATCTGGTTTGATCCTAAGACCCAATGATATGCACAGCTACAAGGCAAGAATGGACGAAATCAAACTTATTTCGATACAGCGATTCAATGCTGTTTAATGATCAAATCTTTATTCCGTCTTTCTTTGCGTATGGTCACTGGCTTTACTCAAAGCCTGATTAAACTCTGTGGCTTGAATTGGACAGCATCAGATTACTCCATCCTCTGTAAACGACAAAAGCATATTGATATTGCGATTAGCTATCAAGAAAGTAGCAATGGGCTACCTTGCGCAATATATTGCTCATCGTGGACTCTACTGGTTTGAGGTTTCTAGGTGAAGGTGAATGGAAGTGTAAGAATCATGGGGCTGAATATCGTCGCCAATGGCGTAAGCTTCACATTGCTATAGATGCTAAAACCCTGAAAATACGTGCAGTACAACTCACCACAAATAATGTCAGTGATTCGCAAGTACTCGAAGATTTACTTGCTCAAATTCCTTTAGATGAACAAATTGATTCTGTTTATCCAGATGGTGCTTATGACACAAATCACTGCCGGAAAATCATTTTAGATCGTGATGCACATGCGGTGATTCGTAAGCGTCCGCTGAATCCCACTTTTTCTAACTCATTAATACCGCGATAGTGTCCACTAAATTTTAAGTGGACACCTATTTATGGATTTAAAGACAGTTATAGACAGCACACCAACGCTAAAAAAGCCTCGTCGAACCTTCACGGCTGAATTTAAACATCAACTTATTCAGCAATGCCAGCAGCCAGATACATCAGTGGCCAAGGTCGCAATGCAACATCAGATCAATGCCAATCTGTTGCATAAATGGATTCGTCAATCCAGATCAATACCCCCTGCATTAACAACCCCATCTAGTCCACAGACTGACTTTCTTCCGGTCATGCTTCACCCGACTCCAGCCAAACAAGACGCACCTCCGCTATCTGTTCCGGAGAAGAATACTGTCGCTCATATCAGAATTCCACTGCATCAGAAACAATGTTCTGCAAGAGATCAGGTGATCGAAATCGAATGGCCAGTGGAATCGGCCAAGGAGTTGCTGCTTTTACTTCAGGGCTTGATCAAATGATCCGTATCGATGAAATCTGGCTCTCTACCCAGCCGATGGACATGCGTGCGGGTATGGATACGGCTATGGCGCAGATCATGAAAGCCTTTGGCTACATTAAACCGCATTGTGCTTACCTGTTCTGTAATAAACGTGGCCATCGCATGAAAGTGCTGGTACATGATGGACTGGGCATCTGGCTGTGTGCCCGGCGGCTGGAACAGGGAAAATTCCACTGGGCGCAGGTTCACCAGGGTGAAAGCATGGCGATCAGTCCGGAACAGTTACAAGCACTGATCCAGGGTTTGCCCTGGCAGCGCATTGGACGACAGCAGGTGGTGACGATGCTTTAAACCAGGCTGGTCCATTCTGCTATTCTCCAAACGTTCTATTTCCTCTGCGTCATGACCTCAGGCATACTGCGGTCATGAATACGCTGCCAGACTTAAGCCAACTGACCCATGAACAACTGCTGGAATTTACCAGACAGTTGGCAATGCAGCATCAGTCTCTGGCACAATCAAATCAAGAATTAGAAAAATCAAACCAGCAATTGGATGCCAAAGTTCAACATCTTTCTATTCTCAATCAAAAATACGAGCATGAACTGGCGCTGTTTAAACAGCACAAATTCGGTAGTAAAAACGAACATCTCACCGCAAAACAAATCCATCTGTGGGATGAGGCGGTCGAAGAAGATATCACAGCAGTCGATCTGGAACTGGAGCGGCTGAATGCAGATAAAACCGATGCAGCGACACACAAAGCCAAAGCAAATAAACCTAAACGTCGACTGCTGCCCGATCATCTACACACCATTCGTATTGAGCATGAACCAACATCAACCCAATGTGCTTGTGGCTGCCAACTCCGTCGTATCGGCGAAGATATCAGTGAAAAACTGCATTTCAGACCGGCACAGTTCTATAAGGAACAGCATGTGCGTGGCAAATGGGTCTGTGATCAGTGTGACACCCTGACTCAGCAAGCGATGCCCGCCTATGTGATTGATAAAGGCATTGCTTCACCTGAACTGCTCAGCCATGTGCTGGTCTCGAAATACGCTGATCATTTGCCGCTGTACCGTCAGCGCCTGATCTATCAGCGGGCGGGCATTGATCTGTCCAGATCTACTTTATCTGACTGGATTGGTCGCTGCGGTGTGGAACTGGAACCTCTGGCCAATGCCTTAAAACAGGTGGTGCTGCAACAGCGGGTGCTGCATGCAGATGAAACACCAGTCACCATCATGCGGATGGGTGAGAATGATAAAAAACCGAAGAAAGGTTATGTCTGGGCCTATGCCACTACACAGTACAATCCAGTTCAAGCCGTGATCTATGACTTTCAGGATAGTCGTTCAGGTCAGCATGCAGAAGAGTTCCTGAATGGCTGGCAGGGCCATCTGGTCTGTGATGATTACAGCGGTTATAAAGCACGCTTTAAATCAGGCGATGTCATTGAGGTGGGCTGCATGGCACATGCACGTCGTAAATTTCATGAACTGCATGTGACCGGGAAAAGTCAGATCGCTGAACAGGCATTAGTGCTGATTCAGAAACTGTATGCGATAGAAGCAGAACTCAGGAAAAAGACCGATGGTACAGCAGAACAGCGCCGCGAATACCGACAACAGCATAGTCAACCGGTGATGCAACAACTGTATGAATGGCTCAACCAACATCAACTGACTGTGCCATCGAGTTCTCCAACCGCCAAGGCGATCAATTACACTCTGAAGCGTTGGCCAGCTTTAAGCCGCTATCTGGATGATGGCAATCTACCGATTTGCAATAACTGGGTGGAAAACCAGATGCGCCCCTGGGCGTTGGGACGTAAGAACTGGTTATTTGCAGGTTCGCTGCGCAGCGGTCAGCGAGCAGCCAATATTATGACATTAATCCAGTCAGCAAAGCTGAATGGGCTGGATCCGTATGCCTATTTAAGTGATGTGCTGAAAAGATTGCCGACACATAAAGTGACTCAGATTGAAGAATTGCTACCACACCGCTGGAAACCTGAACCGAATTAAAAAATAGGCATGGGGTTCAGCGGACGCTTAC
>NZ_JCAKNA010000041.1:0-18377 GCF_059515885.1 Acinetobacter sp. FY683
GGCACTGTTGCAAATAGGCTGACATGATAAGCTAAATATCTTATTTATTTCGAGATACAGCAGATGAATCCCTTCCACGGTCGGCACTTTCAAGGTGAAATCATTCTTTGGGCTGTTCGTTGGTATTGTAAATATGGCATCAGCTATCGTGAACTTCAAGAAATGCTCGCTGAACGAGGCATAAATGTGGATCACAGTACAATTTATCGTTGGGTTCAGCGTTATGCTCCAGAAATGGAAAAACGGTTACGCTGGTATTGGCGTAATCCTACAGATTTACATTCATGGCATATGGATGAGACTTATATCAAAGTGAAGGGGCGATGGACTTACCTGTATCGTGCAGTTGATCAATGGGGTCATACGATTGACTTTTACCTTTCCGCTAGACGGAACAGTAAATCAGCCTATAGTTTTCTAGGAAAGATCTTCAATACGGTGAAAAAATGGCAAATTCCACGGGTCATCAATACAGATAAAGCAGCGACCTATGGCCATGCTTTATCACGATTAAAGCGAGAAGGAAAATGTCCAGTAGATATTGAGCACAGGCAGATTAAGTATAAAAATAATGTCATTGAATGTGATCATGGTAAGTTAAAGCGAATCATCAGGGCCACATTAGGATTCAAATCTATGAAGACTGCTTATGCCACAATTAAAGGTATTGAAGTCATGCGTGCACTACGTAAAGGACAAGCATCGTCATTTTATTATGGTCAGCCTCAGGGTGAAGTGTGTCTAATCAACAGGGTTTTCGGTCTCTAAGCACTTTTTAAAGGGAACATCATCGACTCAAATCACTATTTGCAACAGTGCCGTCTGGAGCTACTCAAACAACGTGAAGTCACGCTTTATGCTGTGGCATTTAACCATGCTGATGACCACCAGGATCAAACGATTGCGATGGATACCATTCAATATTTAAAGGAGTATCTGACCCGGTATTTTCCAACAGCCGTATGGCTGGATATCCCTAAGCTTGCATGTCACGCTTAGACACGCTGTACTTTATTTCAATGCTGAGCCCACCATAGGGTCGACGGGCATTGAAAGAGAGCTGATAGCCATATTGTTTTAACAGGTTAGCAGTTAATGGCAGTCCTAAACCATGGCCATGCTGCTGAGCAGATTTGCGCCAGAAGCGTTGTCCTAAATGTTGAATATCTTCTGCTGTAAGTTGCTGGCCATTATCTTCAATCACCAGGCAACCAGACTGCATGGAAATCCAAATCTGTTCAGCCTGTGCATGCAACAGTGCCCTCAAATCACTATTTGCAACAGTGCCCCTTTTTCTGGGTATACAAGCCTAAATTTTATGGAAGGGATTCATATGCTGCACCTTTAGCTAAAAGAGTATTCAGCTTACTATTCGTGGTTATTTGCAACAGTGCCTTCTGGTAAGGGTCGGCACCGGCACATCAAAAAAATCTCTCCCTTAGTACGGTTGTTTCTATCGGGAGCAGAATATTCATTTCGTTACTTTAGACCATGCTCTAAAGTTACACTAAAGTGTTGATCTAAGAAAAAGTATCAATTTTTATCTACCCTTTGTAAAATTTATATCACTTAAGCGCAATCCCAATAAAATAAGCATGTACAAAATAAAAGTAGCTGTCTTTAACTGCTATTTTTGATGGTTGTTCAAATCCATTTCTTCAAGGGAACATCATTGACTCAAATTTTTATTTGCAGAAGTGTCCTATATTTTCTTTCAAATTGCGGCTAGGGTGGATATAAAAGGACCTAGCTGCTATCATTGCCCCCGAAATCCTCCAAAATAGATATCTTTCTTAATATGACACTTACGCCACCATAAGTTTATTTACCTCTTAATTCAGTAAATAACTCATCACTGTCTAGTGATGTGGTGTAGTAGCTTGTGTGTCATATATCACATCACTAGCCTTTCCTAAAATTTAAAAAAATAGGCTATTTTCATGTTATCCACTATTCGAGAACAATGGTTCTCCAATATTCGCGGGGATGTTCTTGCGGGTATTGTTGTTGCTTTGGCTCTAATTCCTGAAGCAATTGCCTTCTCCATCATTGCAGGTGTCGACCCTAAAGTCGGGCTATATGCTTCATTCTGTATTGCAGTCGTGATTGCTTTCGTAGGTGGTCGCCCTGGTATGATTTCTGCTGCAACTGGTGCAATGGCTTTATTAATGGTCACACTGGTTAAAGAGCATGGTCTGCAATACTTATTAGCAGCCACAATTTTGACAGGATTTATTCAAATCCTAGCAGGTTATCTAAAATTAGGTGCTCTGATGCGGTTTGTATCAAAGTCAGTCGTGATTGGCTTTGTGAATGCCTTAGCTATTCTAATTTTTATGGCTCAATTGCCTGAACTCACCAATGTGACATGGCATGTCTATGCGATGACAGTTGGAGGTTTAGCTATTATTTATCTATTCCCTTATATCCCAGTGATAGGGAAGCTTTTACCCTCTCCTCTCATTTGTATTGTCCTCCTTACGCTCTTTGCCTTGTTCATTGGTTTAGATGTAAGAACCGTAGGCGATATGGGGCAATTACCAGATACGCTACCAATTTTCTTACTTCCTGATATTCCTTTAAATCTTGAAACTTTAGCTATTATTTTGCCTTATTCACTGGGATTAGCAGCCGTCGGTTTGCTTGAATCTATGATGACCGCAACAATTGTGGATGATTTAACCGATACCAATAGTGATAAAAACCGTGAGTGTAAAGGACAAGGTGTTGCCAATGTCGCTTCTGGCTTCTTAGGCGGAATGGCAGGCTGTGCCATGATTGGTCAATCCATTATTAATGTGAAATCTGGTGGACGTACCCGTTTATCATCATTTAGTGCTGGGGTCTTCCTGTTAATTATGGTGGTGTTTATCAGTGACTGGCTCAAAGTCATTCCAATGGCTGCACTGGTTGCGGTCATGATCATGGTAGCAATCGGAACATTTAACTGGGATTCATTACGAAATATTCGCCAATATCCAGTTTCTAGCAATATCGTGATGATCGTTACAGTCGTCGTGGTCGTTGCAACACATAACTTGGCTTATGGCGTATTAGTCGGTGTACTTCTTTCTGCATTATTTTTTGCCAATAAAATTGAACGCTACATGGCAATTCAGTCCGAATTTAATGAACCTGAAAATACCCGTATTTATACGGTAACAGGTCAAGTGTTCTTCAGCTCAGCAGATAAATTTACTTCTGCATTTGATTTCAAAGAAGCACTTTCAAAAGTTGTGATTGATGTTAGTCAGGCTCACTTCTGGGATGTGTCTGCGGTCGCTGCCGTAGATAAAGTGGTCATTAAGTTTAGACGTGAAGGCACAGAAGTCGAACTTATTGGAATGAATGAAGCTAGTAAAACATTAGTTGATAAGTTTGGTATCCACGACAAACCAGATGCTTTAGATCGCTTAAATAGCCACTAAGAGGGATGAAAAATGTCAAAAATTATTGCATGTATTGATGGATCATTAGTAACAAATACTGTGTGTGATTATGCAGCTTGGTTTAGCGATAAACTTAGTTCACCTATTAAACTATTGCATGTCATTGATAAGCCAAAAGCGAAAGCCCCACAAGATTTAAGTGGCGCAATTGGTCTAGGAAGTCGAGAAACCTTGCTAAACGAGTTAGTTGAACTCGAAGAACGTAAGGGGAAAATTGAGCTAGAGCATGGTCAGATTCTTCTTCGGGAAGCAAAGAATTATCTATTGGAGAAGTTCTCTATTGATGCTCAAAGTTTTCAACGCCATGGCAGTCTTTTAGAAACAATTATGGGAATGGAAGAAGACATTCGAGTTCTTATTATGGGGAAGCATGGAACTGAAACCGAGCATGATTCCAGTAAAGTTGGAACCCATATTGAAAATGTTGTTCGTGCCCTTCATAAACCCGTATTAATAACATCTGCACCCTTTAGTCCACCTAAGTCTTTTTTAATTGCTTTTGATGGAAGTCCTACTGCACGTATTTGTGTAGACAAAATTGCAAATAGTCCTTTATTAAAAACCCTGACAGCTCATGTGGTATATGTTGGTAAGCCAAATAGTGATATGACATCTCAAGTTACTTGGGCAAAAGAGCTGCTTGCAAATAATGGTTTTAATGTAATTGATATCGTACTTGAAGGTGATGTCGATAAATCAATATTAGATTACCAAGAGAAAAACGCTATTGATATGATGGTGGTTGGTGCATATGGTCACTCAAAGATACGCCAGTTTTTTATTGGGAGTACGACGACCAAATTGTTGTCAAGCTCAATAAAACCTGTACTTTTATTGAGATGACACTAAAGCCTTGAATAGATTTTTTATCTATTCAAGGCTTGGTATTTATAATTAGGTAGGGCGACTAAAATTATGAAAATGGAATTACTTTAACTCACCTGATATAGCTGAAGCATGAAAGTAAAAGAATTGGCTTTAAAATCATCTAAGGGAGTAGATAGCTTATTTTTCTAAAGAATTTTTAGTATCAACTTCGTGTAGATAAGCAACGATTTCATCCACTGTGGCTCTCGCTGCCCTTGAAACACCCACCAGTGTCGCTGAACCAGGTCCGGTCCATTCACCATATCCTACTAACCATAGGTTAGATTGTTTGACTGATCTGCTTCCTTCAACCAGTATCGTATTATTTTCCTCTACTATTCCAAGTGGCTTTAAATGGTCTAAAGTCGCTTTAAATCCAGTACACCAAATCACTGCATCAACCTGTTGAAAAGATCCATCTTCCCAAATCACGCCATTTTCCGTAAAAACCGAAAATGGGCGCTCACTATGTAAAACGCCTCGTGCACGTGCATCTTTGACTGAATCAATCATGACAATATCACCCAGACCGCCAACAGGCTGATCTATTGTACGGCCTTCTAATTGTGCCTTTAAACGCTCTGTCGCACGTAAAAACAGTACACGGCCATCAACATCATCTGCTAAAAATTGAGGAGGTGTTGGCGTGATCCAAAGAGTGTCTGCCACTTGGGAAACTTCAGCCAAAATTTGTGCTCCAGAATTTCCACCACCGACTATCATGACGTGCTTATCTTTAAAAAGTTCTGCATTTTGATAATGGGCGGAGTGTAATTGCAGACCTTTGAAATTTTCTTGGCCAGGGTAAGATGGGATATAAGGATGACTCCAGGTGCCCGTTGCACTGATTACAGCCTTGGCTCTCCATGTCTGTTCACCTGCATGCACACTCAATACTTCTCCTTCGCTTTTGACGTGATCAACATATACAGGACGAATAATCGGAAAGTGGTAACGCTGCTCATATTGCTGCAAGTATTCAATAACTTCTTTCTTGGTCGGATACGTTTGTTCTGTATTCGGCATAACCCAACCTGGTAAGGAACTCCAGCTATTCGGTGAAAACAGACGCAAAGAATTCCAAGCATGTAACCAGGCTCCACCTGCTTGATTTTGATCATCTAAAATAATAAATGGTATTTTTTTTCGCTTTAAAAAATAAGCTGTAGATAAAGCTGCCTGTCCACCACCGATAATGATGACATCAGTTTCCGTCTGTTTCTGATTCAAAGCCTTGTCCCCTTTTATTTTTTCTTTAATATAAAAACCCAATCCTGAAGACTGGGCTTTTACAATATTCACTATATTTTTATGACAACATCAAAATCAACTTAAACTATCAAGATATTTTTCAGCATCTAATGCAGCCATACAACCGGAGCCTGCTGAAGTAATCGCTTGGCGATAAACTGAATCAGCCACATCACCGGCAGCGAATACACCTGGCACTGAAGTAGCAGTGGCATTCCCCGCTGTTCCGCTTTGGATCTGAATATAGCCATCACGTAACTCAAGTTGCGCTGAAAACATCTCAGTATTTGGTTTGTGACCAATTGCCACGAATAAACCCTGTACCTCAATATCTTGCTTTGATCCATCTACAGTGGATTTTAAACGCACTCCAGTTACTCCGGTGTTATCGCCTAACACTTCATCCACTTGATTGTTCCAAAGAATGCTAATTTTGCCTTCTTTCTGTTTTGCAAAAAGATGGTCTTGTAGAATTTTTTCAGAACGCAATGAATCTCGGCGATGTACTAAAGTCACGTGAGCTGCAATATTAGACAGGTAAAGCGCCTCTTCAACCGCAGTGTTACCACCGCCTACAACCATCACCTTCTGGTTCTTATAGAAGAAACCGTCACAAGTTGCACAGGCACTTACACCTTGCCCCATGAATTTGGCTTCAGACTCAAGACCTAAGTATTGTGCCGTTGCACCTGTGGCAATAATCAGGGCATCACAGGTGAGTTCTTCCATATCGCCTTTCAGCACGAATGGACGAACGCTTAAATCCACTTTACTGATATGGTCATAGACGATTTCGGTGCCAAAACGTTCCGCATGCGCTTGCATACGTTCCATGAGTGCGGGGCCTGTTAAACCTTCTGGATCACCCGGCCAGTTATCGACTTCAGTGGTCGTGGTTAATTGACCACCGAGTTGTAAGCCTGCAACTAAAGTGGGTTTAAGATTAGCCCGTGCTGCATATACCGCAGCGCTGTAACCCGCAGGACCTGAGCCAAGAATGATTAATTTAGAATGTCTCTTTTGCATTTAAGATCACCTGGCAGCTTACAAACTGCGCTGATTGACACGTTTAGATAATTCTTCAGCTGATTCCTTACGTTCTGAATAACGATCTGTCAGGTATTTGCTTTGTCCACGAGTCAGTAGGGTGAACTTAAATAACTCTTCCATCACATCCACAATCCGGTCATAGAAAGCCGAAGGTTTCATTCGTCCATCTTCTTCAAACTCCAAAAAAGCTTTTGGAACTGAAGACTGATTTGGAATGGTGATCATCCGCATCCACCGCCCCAAAATACGCATCTGGTTCAGGCTGTTAAAGGACTGTGATCCGCCACTGACTTGCATCAAGGCAAGAGTTTTACCTTGGGTTGCACGGATTGCCCCTCCTGCCAGTGGAATCCAGTCGATTTGAGATTTAAAGATGGAACTCATAGAACCATGGCGTTCAGGTGAACACCAGACCATGCCTTCTGACCATGCTAAAAGCTCATGCAACTCTTTTACTTTTGGATGCTCAGTATCCGCATCTTCTGGTAAAGGAAGCCCTTTAGGATGAAAGATTTTTATTTCCGCCCCAAAATGCTCAAGGATTCGACCGGCTTCAAGAACTGCAAGGCGACTGTAAGAACGTTCTCGATTAGAGCCATACAGCAGCAAAATTCGCGGAGGATGAGCAAGTTCTTTGGCTTGAACTTTTTCAAAGGTGGGTTGCTCAAGAAGATTTAGATCTACATTTGGGAGATTCATAGAGTTAGGCCTCTTTAAAAACTTTCTTTCTCAGCCAGAGTGAAACACTCACCAAGGCAATCAACACAGGAACTTCGACCAGTGGGCCAATAATCGTGGTAAAAGCAACAGGGGACGCGATACCAAAAGTTGCAATCGCTACTGCAAGTGATAATTCAAAATTATTCCCCGCTGCGGTAAATGCAATTGCTGTGGTCTTAGGATAGTCATTGCCCATCCATTTACTCATAAAGAAACTGATGAAGAACATTAAAACGAAGTAAATGGTTAAAGGAATCGCGATGCGTAAAACTTCAAGCGGAAGACTCACGACATCACCGCCTTTTAGGCTAAACATGGCCAGAATGGTGAACAGCAAAGCCATTAAACTCAGCGGACTGATTTTCGGAATGAACTTGGTTTCATACCATTCCACGCCTTTCTGTTTCACCAAAATCCATCGCGTTAAGAAACCTAATAAGAACGGAATACCAAGATAAACCAGAACAGCATGGGTGATGGTCCAGAAATCGACATTAATGACCTGCGAAGCGACACCAAAATAGGGTGGCAGGAAGGTCAGGAATAACCAGGCATAGGTACTGAAAAATAGAATCTGGAAAATGCTGTTAAAGGCAACTAATGCTGCAACATATTGATTATCACCACAGGCCAAGCCATTCCACACCAGAACCATGGCAATACATCGAGCAAGACCAATCAGGATGACACCGGTCATATATTCTGGATAACTATGTAAAAATATGATTGCCAGGGCAAACATAAGTACTGGCGCGATCAGCCAGTTTTGTACTAAGGATAAAGTAAGGGTTTTCTTATCCTTAAACACTTGTGGCAAAGTCGCATAGTTCACTTTTGCCAGTGGTGGATACATCATTAGAATAAGACCAATCGCGATTGGAATATTCACTGAATCAATGCTTAATTTATCGAGTGCGACAGAAGCCTGAGGAAAGAAGTTTCCGATGGCAATGCCTAAGGCCATGGCAATAAAAATCCATAGCGTCAGGTTGCGATCTAAAAAAGATAAGCGTTTTTCAGACATTTCACTTACTCAACGTTCGAAATTTGATTAATTGCTGCAATCAATTCTGAGCGAGATAGTTTATCTACATTAAGTTTAAATAAAACATCTAAGCGACGATTGATATGTTCAACAGTGCTCATAAAGGCTTTCATTTTTTCTTCTTTATTCACGTCTAAGTGTGAAGGATCAGCCAAGCCCCAATGTGCCTTGATTGCTCCACCCAAATAAAGTGGACATGCTTCTTGAGCAGCAGAATCACATACTGTGATCACAACATCAGGTTGATATTGTTCACAATCATTAATTGTTTTACTCCATAAACCTTCGGTAGATAATCCTAAGTTTTCAAGGGATTCTAAAGTTAGCGGGTGAACTTGACCTGAAGGCTTACTCCCAGCGCTATAGGCTTTCCAACCTTCTGGTGCTCGGCTATTAAACAAAACTTCAGACAAAATGCTACGGCAGCTATTTCCAGTACATAAAAATAAAAATTTCATTGAATTACTCACAATAACTATTTACAGAAAGGGGGTGTTGATCATCCGGCTTTGATTGAGATTGAACCGTCTTCAAAATATCTAAAATTTCATAACACCAGTCGGCCAATTTTGGATTGATACTGTAGTAAACCCATTGGCCTTGTCTGCGATCTTGAAGTAGCCCTGAAGCACGTAAGAGGGCTAAATGCCTGGAAATTTTAGGTTGACTGAGTTGTAGTTTTTCAGTCAAATCACACACACATAGTTCTTTATTTTCAACAATTAATGTCACTATATTGAGACGTGTTTCATCTGATAAGCATTTAAAAAAATTAACTTGATCCATATAAGTCTTCTTCACATTCTTTCCATTCAAGAGATGAGAAAGTGCTATTTAATTCTTTGGCCATTTTCATCAATAATTTTTTCACCATCTTCTTTGCTAAATGCGCCTTTTTGAGGTGACGGGAGAATATCCAAAACAACTTCAGAAGGACGACACAAACGTGTACCTAAATCAGTAACAACAAATGGGCGGTTAATCAAAATGGGATGTTGAAGCATAAAGTTTAAAAGCTGTTCATCAGACCAATCTTCCCGATCAATTTCTAAATCAGAATATGGAGGTACATTTTTACGAATTGCTTCTCTAACAGTTAAACCAGAACTACGAATAAGTTCAATTAATTCTGCTTTCGAAGGTGGGGTAATTAGATATTCAATAACGGTTGGTTCAATTCCTGTATTTTGAATTAAAGCTAAGGTATTCCTTGATGTACCACACTCAGGATTGTGATAAATCTTTATGGTTGAGAACATTTTGACTGACTCTGCTATTAGAAACTCAGATATATTTATATATGAATTTCCATATATATGCAAATACGTATATTGATTTTATTTAAATTACTCAATGCCAATAAGTGTATATATATTCTTGCAAATTCTTATGAGTGAGAAAAAACTCGTTATTTAAATATGTAAATTTAGAGTAAACCCTAAAGTAACAATATAAAAGTTCTTAAAACTATGTAACATTTAAATGATTTTTAACCATATATAACATGTAACTTTGATATTTAAGATTTATAATTTACGAAATTGTTCATTTTTATCTAATTGGGGCGTGAAAGAGTGAAAGGCCAAAAAGTAGGTTATGTGCGAGTGAGTTCGGTCGAGCAAAATACAGGGCGTCAACTTGAGGGAATTGAAGTCGACCGGATTTTTGTTGACCGTGCTTCGGGTAAAAATACCGACCGACCGAAATTTCAAGAAATGTTGAACTATGTCCGGGAAGGGGACAGGGTGATTGTACATTCCATGGATCGTTTTGCACGAAGTCTAAAAGATTTGGTCACTGAAGTAGATAAACTGGTCAAAAGAGGGATCGCTATCCAGTTTGTAAAAGAGAATATTACTTTTACTGCCCAATCCACGCCGATGGATAATTTGATGCTGCAACTGATGGGTGCTTTTGCGCAATTTGAACGTGAAATCATTCTGGAAAGGCAAAAGGAAGGAATTAAACTCGCCTCTGTTCAAGGGAAGTACAAAGGCCGGGTACATAAATTGAAGCCTGATAAAGCTGAAGCTTTGCGACAAGCATGGAAGGAAGGGCAGTATCCTTCAAAAATGGCATTAGGCCAGGCATTTGGAATTAGCCGCCAAGCGGTATACCGCTATTTAAAAGCCGGAGAGGAACTCAGTTGAAATTGGCGACTATAATTATTTATCTTATGAAAACTGTGGAACACTGACCCGGTACGGTTCATCTACGAGTTTCCATAAATCTTTATCAGTAAAGAGTTTGAAGCAATCTACTATGATAAGATGAACCCGTTAGGTCAAGTAGCCTAACTTAAATAAAAGGTGGTGTTTCCAAAAGTATGCTGAAATTAAATGAAGCCATTATTGATATAAAAGAAGGTTAAGTCGAAGGCTTTAAAATGGTTTTCAAGCTTTTTCGAAAAATTACAACTTTTCCTAAAACTACGTCTAATTCGATGCCTTATTTTACAATTATTTCCTTCAATACCTACAGTAAAAAACTTACCAATACTTTGCTTACAGTTTTTAAAGGCAGTCACAAAACTATCCCAGTGATCACTTGAAATTCGGGTGTAGTGAACACCTAATTGCTTTAACTTTGCCTTCAATCGTTGGACTGTCGCCAGATCTCGTTTACCCCAAACATAAGCAACAATTTCACCTGTTTCTCTATGGTATGCGTAAATAAGCCATTGTTTATTCTTTTTATTTCCTACAAAAGTCCAAAACTCATCAACCTCAATAGATTCATAATAATTTTGCTTAGGGCGAATTTTATAAGTGGATTTACTTAATGTTCGTAAAACCTTACCTATGCTGACACGCTCGGTTTCTGCAATATCTCTTATACCATCCCCTCTAACCATCAGGTGGAGTATTTTATTTGTTATACCAGAATGACAACCTCGGTAACTAAGAGCATGATCCCCAATAAACTGACGCTTGCAGTTTTTACATTGATAGTTTTGCTTACCATTTAGTTTGAAGCCATTTTTCTTTATACTGTCACTTCGACAGGTTGGACATTTGATTTCTAGTGTTATTTGCATCTCACTATTTTATCAAAAGCCAACCTGTTTTTTTTCAGCATACTTTTTGAAACACCACCAAAAATTTAATGATGATGTACGTAAATCTGTAATTTATCAAAGTGTTTGGAAGCATAAAAAAGAATATTTTGAGGCAAATAAACTTTTTATGCAGGTATTAGAAGCTTTGGCTACTCATCAATATGAGGATCAAAAGTTATTCGAATATGAGATTGATAAGCAGAACCGGGAAAATACTAAATAGATTTCTCCAATTTTTAAACTCATCACTCCAAAACACCCTACAATCCTTATATAGCAAGGGTTTAAGACTTGTTTTAATTAATTTATTTTTGAAAAAATGGAGTAGAGCGTTTGCAATATCAATAATGATATTCAGATTCTGTAAGCACAGCAATTTCATCTGCATGTGCTGTATATTCATCTAGATTATCGAGCAATTCAGCTTCCGAGAATGGGAATTTATTTTCTGAAATTTCAACAGTATTCATATTTTAAATCCGAGAACAAAGTAGTGCTTTAAAAAACTGTACTGCGTACTGCTGAGAAACTTGGTCTCAGTATGGATCAACTTGCTCAGGTTCTAGGTGTAGATCACTCGGCAATAATTAATATGGGGGAGATCCTGTTTCAAAGCCTGGTCAGCAAGCATTGTTATTGATGTTCCAGTCATTATATGCGTTGAACTGTGGTGATGTAGAAGCAATTCAAACTTTTACGCATAAAGTTTGCTATATAGCGAACTTTAAATATTTTATGAATAAAGTTCGCTATATAGCAAATAAAATGCTTTGGAGTTCGATGAAAAATGGCTTCTAGAAAAGAAATTGGAGAACAAATTAGGTCAGCGAGAAAGAAATTGGGGTATACACAGAAAATGGTTTCAGAAAAAACTGGAGTCAATAAAACAACGATTTCAGAAATCGAGAATGGCCATTTCACTGGTTCTTTCCACTTATTTGAACTTGTTCTCTGTAGTGTTAAATTACAGTTTGAAGTGGTGCCTAAAAAGTATGAATTTCCCAATTGGTATGAAATCGAATCTTTATTCAAAGAAGAAGATGAATAAAGCGAATACCTATCTATAGCCGCTTGAGTTGATGAACGAACGAATTTCGCATAAGAGATTTTATGTTAAATGCTAGATTCTTTTTGCTATCTAACTAGAAGGTGTCTACAAAGCGTGTGGTTATTCAAAATTTATAAGCACATAATCAGAGAAAATATAGGAAATATCTATTAAATATCTCAATTAATCAATACTATATGATTTAATAATAAAAGGTTGTTAATGTAATGAATTCAATAGATCCAAAATTTAAGTTTTTATCGATATGTGATGATTTGGTTATTAAGGGAAAAGTATTATTTGCCGAAACAACTTATGAAAAGGCCTTAGAGTACTTATACCCATTGATAACAAGACTCGATATTCAGAGAAATACATTAAATACAAAACTGTACTCTAGATTGGAATATGACATTATTGAAGGATGTGTAATGCCTCCAATTACTGTATCTCTTATACATAGTGTTTCTGACGATGAAGCTAGTGATGTTACAAACATTCAGAATTATATTGAAGACCATATAAGTGATGCATTCATTCTTGATGGTATACAACGCTTAAATGCTTTACATCGAGCATCAACAAAAGATGGCTATGATCCTAGTAGAAAAATTTATCTAAATTTTATTCTTGCGAAGTCAAGAGATAAGTTTTTGTATCGAATGATCACACTAAACAATGGACAACGTCCTATGTCTGCTAGACATCAGATAGAGATTCTTGCTGACTTGTTCTATGACTTTAACTCTATGGATATTAATTTATTAGCCGAGAAATCAAACTCAAAAGTAAGAGGACCAAACTCTTTTAAGAAGGCTGATTTTGTACAAGGATATTCGTCATTTTTAAGTAAAAATATTAATATTGATAATGAAAAAATAATTGAATCGAAGATGGATGAGATTCTTGCTTCTAAAATTATTGAGAATAAAGAAGTAAATATAGATTTTGCCGAAGTAGTTGAATTAGTTAATAAAAGTGATGATGATCAGTTTGTCGCAAGTTGGCTTAGAGTACCAAATAATTTCATTGGATTTTGTGCTGCTGTAGGATTTTCATTAGAAGATATTTTGAATAATAGTATTGATGATTTCTTTTTCCAGATTAAAAGATTTGAAGAGTGTTTCTTAGCTTTGAACGTCAGTAAGATTAAAGTGGGCAAAGCAAGAAAACTATCTGTTTATAACTTTATCAAAGATTATCAAATGTATAAAACCTACGATAACAATGACTTAATTCTAGAAATGGCAACCTGGGTGTAAAATGTATTTCAAATACAAAGAGCTTAATTTTCATTCTTCTAGAAAGCAAAAGTGGATGGAAGGAAGTCTATCCCCTCAGATTCTTTTGATTTATTTATTGTTAGGGAAAATCAGCCCTTGTGATGTAGAGCAGAAAGTTTATATTCAAAATCTCAATTACTTTTCAATACCTCCAATTGAACAAAATGATAGCTTTAATTCGTCTTTATGTAATCTATTGGCTAGTAATGATTTAAATATAAGCTCACGATTGTTCTATTCAAAAATTAATTATTCTAACTCTAATTTTTACTTGGATATTTTGGCGGAATTTCATTATTACTTTCATTTATATAGCAAAAAAAACTATGAAGCTTCTTTTTTATTCTTGTATAGAATAATGGAGAGGTTCTCATATGCAATTCCACTGTTATATAGCCGAATAAATAATAATTATTTTGGAAGCTTTGAAAGTTTCAAGAAAATGTTTACTGCTATTGGTAGTGATGGTAAGGAAATAGGATTTTTCTCAAATTTTATAAAAGATAATCCTGATTTTCTAAGTCCTTATGATCCATTGATTACTAAAATTAGTTTTAACTTCTCTCCGTATGACGATAAAGATAAGTTTATTAAAGTCTTTAAAACTCATTGTTCTCAGTTTTGTGAGATTGACGAATATAATGGAATTGTTGAAGTTGAGATGAACAAACTCATTGATTTTTTTGTAACTTTAAGGAATAGAATATTCCATTATAGGTTCGGTGATGGAAAAAATAATATAAAGTTTAGCTCAATGAAAAATCCACAATATCTGTTTAAGATATTGAGTGAAGGCATAGCCAATTATTTAGCTATAATTTGTTTGAGAATTTGTATTAAAGATATTCAATGAATCTAGCTTACATTAGATGGCTGTTAGTTATTCATAGTACATTTGAATTTTGCGAGCCTTAAGTATTAGTAAATTTATCTAAAATTAACATAATACACCTTATACGAATCTAAAAATGGGAGCCTTTAGCTCCCATTTTTACTATATTTTTAAAGTTTTAAGCGTGTTGTACTGTGAGTTTTAAGCCTAAAGCATTTACTACACGATTAATCGTATCAAAACGTGGTGCTGAATCCTGACGTAGGGCTTTGTAGAGTGCTTCACGCCCAATCCCTGCTTCTTTAGCGATTTGAGTCATGCCACGAGCTTTAGCAATAACACCAAGTGCATGGGCTAATTCAGCTGGATCATTTTCTTCAAGAACCATATTGAGATACATCACAATGTCTTCTTCAGTTTTGAGCGACTCAGCCATATCAAAACTTGGTAAATCAGCGACTTTAACCATTTTAATCCTCCAATGTTTTCGATAGTTTGACTGCCCGATCGATGTCTTGTTGTTGAGTTGATTTATCTCCACCACCAAGCATTACAATCACAACGTCACCATGTTGGATGTAATACATCCTCCATCCAGAACCGAAGAATTCTCTCATTTCCCAAACGCCATCTTGGAGAGGTTTAATGTCTCCCCAGTTTCCACGTTGAACCTTATCTAATCGACGATTCAGGCGGATACGGGTCATATTGTCTTTAATGCCATCCAACCATTCATCAAATTCTGGAAGACGTTTAATTTCAATCATGAGGATTCCTTATCTTCTCACTATATTGTATTCGATCGAATACAATATGCAAGTAATTTATACGAACATCCATTAATTTCGTATAACACCATTATGTTAAATACATAATTTTTTTGGTTAAAATTTAAACTTTTTTACTGTTTTTCAGGCAAAATGCATATTTTTTTGAAGCCATACTTTCCTTGTCAGATGTTCAAACATTTTAAGGAGAAAGCAATGACACAAACAGCGAATGATCAACGTGCTACAGTAAAAAATCCTAATAATATTCAACATACGCAGAATCAGGACAACCGTAGCCGACAATTGAATCCTAATCATAAACCTACGAAATCTAAATAAGGATGAAAACTATGAGCACAGCAGGTTGGCCTAGTACTACTGGAAATCCATCAGGTGGTGGCCGAGACAATAATCCACCTCGTAAATAAAAATTTATTTATCTTGTAATATCAATTCAGAAGGCCAAAGATATTGGCCTTCTGAAGGATATTTCTTCAGGAAGGCTTCCCATATCACGATAAAATCTTCTGATGTAGCTAACGTAGAAACGCTGGCTGTTTTTTGAAAATGTTTATAATAAAAGTCTTGCCAAAAATATATTAACCATAGGCCAGCTATGGCATTAATACTTTCAAACCACTTATCTTCTGGAAGTTCATTTTTCAGGAATAAATAATTCTCTTCTGAGACTTGTTCATAAATTTCATCATTTTTAAACTCACCATAAGGTAGACCTAGGAACTCATAGACTTCATTCAAGTAGCATAGTCTTCTGTTTTCTCTAACTTTTTTAATTAGTTGTATAAATTCTTTAATTTGTTCATCTTCGAGAGAAGGATCTAACCATTGCTCAAAACCATTAGTTGGAGGAATAGTCTTCAGAATCTCGACTTTATGTCCTTTTGTTGCTTCAAACTTTGCATTTATCTTTAAGATAAATAAAAGAAAATCTGTAAAAGTTTTTGATGGGAAGTATGGTCGTTTATTTTTAAACTTAAACTTTAATGCTTGGTTTAGTGAGATTGATTGGAATCCCCACTTCTTAGAAATTAAATGATCTAAGTGAATTAAAATTAGCAGTATATTGACGCCAGAATTTCTAAGCATCTCATGACTAATAATATTCTTTAAATCACCGTTAAAGCTAAAGTTATTTACCAGAAAATCATGTAGTTTGCAGACATCTTCATATAAAAAATTATTTTTTTCTAATTCTGAAAATAGCTTTATATGCTCATTCCAATAAAAAAAATCGTTATTCTTAATTGGATATAGTTCTAAGATTTTTAAGCAGTATGCAAAATTATAGTTTTCTTCATCTACAGCTAAAGAAGTTGCTGAATTAAGTACGAAAAACCCCATTTCTGAAGCAAATTCGGATTTAATTTTAACTTTAGCTATTTCATCATTTTCAAATGGAACATTAGTATATTTTTTCTCAATTTTACCTAGTTTCTTAGCCAGGTTTTTATCCATATTTTTCAATATTAAACAGTAGAATTCTAAAGGATTCATGGATGCCCTAATTTTTTAAAAAATCTAAAATTAACATAATACGCGTTATACGAAGTTAAAATGTTAGAACCCATTTAAAGTGTCTATATTCTCACCAATAAAAATGTCTGGTTTATGATGGTTTTTATCACCATGGACTGGATATAAAATATAGATGCTGATCACTATGTCTGACAAAGAAATTCAACGTCTTGCAGTTCTGCAAGACGTTCGAGATCAATGGGTTCTAACAAGTTCTGTTATTCCAAAGTAGAAATGTCCTACCTAATAACCAAATAGAAATGTCCTATACAGACACTTCCAAGTCAAGCACAGGATTCAGATTTCGTTGTTGAATTGCTGTTTTCTGTGCACGTCTACGTGGCATAGCTTGAGAACGATTTCGTTTGTTTTGCTGTTCCAACTCTTCATGCTGCTGTTGAATATGTGCCAGCACAGAACCCAAACGTTTATTCTCAACGATCTCTCGCTGGTTGAGCTGACTTAATTTATCAAAGATGCTGTAATTGATCTTCCGACCTTCATGCATGATAGCTACAGTACCATCCGGATATTCTAGAAACTCAAGATACTTGCCGATCAACCTTTGATTTTCTTCTGTATTTTTCAGGAGATATACGCATTTATCATAAGTAATGGTCAGACTCTTCGTGACTCTGCGAGGTTCACGCCAGGTAAAAATATCATCTAACCCCTCGGCTGTTTCAGTGACAGTCCGGTGTAGATCCTTGGGATTAAAAGCCATCTTGGCAAATTTACGATTAAACTGCTCGATAAAACAGGGCAACCACTTATTCGGGCACTGTTGCAAATAGGCTGACATGATAAGCTAAATATCTTATTTATTTCGAGATACAGCAGATGAATCCCTTCCACGGTCGGCACTTTCAAGGTGAAATCATTCTTTGGGCTGTTCGTTGGTATTGTAAATATGGCATCAGCTATCGTGAACTTCAAGAAATGCTCGCTGAACGAGGCATAAATGTGGATCACAGTACAATTTATCGTTGGGTTCAGCGTTATGCTCCAGAAATGGAAAAACGGTTACGCTGGTATTGGCGTAATCCTACAGATTTACATTCATGGCATATGGATGAGACTTATATCAAAGTGAAGGGGCGATGGACTTACCTGTATCGTGCAGTTGATCAATGGGGTCATACGATTGACTTTTACCTTTCCGCTAGACGGAACAGTAAATCAGCCTATAGTTTTCTAGGAAAGATCTTCAATACGGTGAAAAAATGGCAAATTCCACGGGTCATCAATACAGATAAAGCAGCGACCTATGGCCATGCTTTATCACGATTAAAGCGAGAAGGAAAATGTCCAGTAGATATTGAGCACAGGCAGATTAAGTATAAAAATAATGTCATTGAATGTGATCATGGTAAGTTAAAGCGAATCATCAGGGCCACATTAGGATTCAAATCTATGAAGACTGCTTATGCCACAATTAAAGGTATTGAAGTCATGCGTGCACTACGTA
>NZ_JCAKNA010000042.1:0-17447 GCF_059515885.1 Acinetobacter sp. FY683
GAACGTAATAAGCCACACGTTAACGTGGGCACAATTGGTCACGTTGACCATGGTAAAACTACTTTAACAGCTGCAATTGCAACTGTATGTGCTAAGAAATTTGGTGGCGAAGCGAAAGACTACGCTGCAATTGACTCTGCACCTGAAGAAAAAGCACGTGGTATTACAATTAATACTTCACACGTAGAATACGATTCTCCAATTCGTCACTACGCTCACGTAGACTGCCCGGGCCACGCGGATTATGTTAAAAACATGATTACTGGTGCTGCTCAAATGGATGGCGCGATCCTTGTATGTGCTGCGACTGATGGTCCAATGCCACAAACTCGTGAACACATCCTTCTTTCTCGCCAAGTAGGTGTTCCATACATCGTTGTATTCTTAAACAAATGCGACCTTGTTGATGATGAAGAATTACTTGAATTAGTAGAAATGGAAGTTCGTGAACTTCTTTCTACTTATGACTTCCCAGGCGATGACACTCCAGTTATCCGTGGTTCTGCTCTTGCTGCGCTTAACGGTGAAGCTGGTCAGTTCGGTGAAGATGCAGTTGTTGCTCTTGTTGAAGCTCTTGATACTTATATCCCAGAGCCAGAGCGTGCTATCGATCTTCCATTCCTTATGCCAATCGAAGATGTATTCTCTATCTCAGGTCGTGGTACAGTAGTAACTGGCCGTGTTGAGACTGGTATTGTACGTGTTGGTGAAGAAGTTGAAATCGTTGGTATTAAAGATACAGTTAAAACAACTGTAACTGGCGTAGAAATGTTCCGTAAACTTCTTGACGAAGGTCGTGCGGGCGAGAACTGTGGTGTTCTTCTACGTGGTACTAAGCGTGAAGACGTTCAACGTGGTCAAGTACTTGCTAAACCAGGTGCAATCAAGCCGCATACTAAATTCGACGCAGAAGTATACGTACTTTCTAAAGAAGAAGGTGGTCGTCATACTCCATTCCTTAACGGTTACCGTCCACAGTTCTACTTCCGTACAACTGACGTAACTGGCGCTATCGCTCTTCAAGACGGCGTAGAAATGGTTATGCCTGGTGACAACGTAGAAATGTCAGTAGAATTAATCCACCCAATCGCAATGGACCCAGGTCTACGTTTTGCGATCCGTGAAGGTGGTCGTACAGTTGGTGCTGGTGTAGTTGCTAAAGTAACTGCATAATCGCTAAAGGTATTTCAAGTTGGGGCTTCGGCTCCAACTTGTTTTGTAGGTCAGTAGTTCAATTGGTAGAGCGTCGGTCTCCAAAACCGAATGTTGGGGGTTCGAGTCCCTCCTGACCTGCCATTTTTTTAAAAAAAACTTGATGCTGGTTAAATTGGTCATATAATAAGTCGCGAGTTCTACGACGAGTACAAAAATGTCGAATGATAAATCGCGTGACGCATTAAGCGAAGCGCCAATTCCTCAAAGAAATAATTCTGCTGAAATCGTAAGCTCTAGTTCGCCGATAGATTATATTTTATGGATAATATCTATAATTTTATTTATCGCTGCAATGCTGACAAATCAACATTTGCCGGGATATTGGGCGCCTGCGAGCGATGTTTGGGTTCGGGTTGGGGTGATTTTGGCTTGTATCGTAGCCGCTTTAGGTTTATTATACGCCACCCATCAAGGCAAAGGCTTTGTTCGTTTATTGAAAGATTCTCGAATAGAGTTACGTCGAGTGACCTGGCCAACCAAAAACGAAACTGTGACCACATCTTGGCAAGTTTTATTGGTTGTAATCATTGCTGCAATCGTTTTGTGGTGTTTTGATTATATTTTAGGCTGGTTAATGAAGTTTATTATCGGGTAAGAGAGCTATGAAACGTTGGTACATTATTCATGCCTATTCAGGTTATGAAAAACAAGTGATGCGTTCGCTTAATGATCGAATCCAGCGTAGCGCTGTTGCCGATAGCTTTGGTGAAGTCCTTGTCCCTACTGAAGAAGTAGTGGAAATGAAGGAAGGTAAAAAGCGTAAGTCTGAGCGTAAATTCTTTCCTGGCTATGTGTTAGTCGAAATGGAAATGAATGATGATACTTGGCACATTGTAAAAGAGTGTCCAAAAGTACTTGGCTTTATTGGTGGGACTGCAGAAAAACCTGCACCTATTACTCAAAAAGAAGCTGATGCTATTTTAGCTCGTGTACGTAACACTGGTGAAGCACCTCGTCCTAAGACGATGTTTGAACCAGGTGAAGAATTATTGGTTGTAGATGGTCCATTCACTGACTTTAAAGGTGTGGTGGAAGAAGTTCTATACGAAAAGTCACGTTTAACGTTGACTATTAATGTATTTAACCGACCAACTCAAGTTGAACTGGAATTTCGTCAAGTCGAAAAATCGGTTTAACTGGAATTGGTTGAAAACGCCCGATTTTTTTAAGATCGGGCATTGTTGTTGTAACGGTTATCGTTACTTGAAAACGTTGGGGAGCCTTAATCGGCGTTTGTACCCAGAGGTAATTTGAAATGGCTAAGAAGATTGACGGCTATATCAAGCTGCAAGTTCCAGCTGGTAAAGCGAATCCATCTCCACCGATTGGTCCTGCACTAGGTCAACGTGGTGTTAACATCATGGCGTTCTGTAAAGAATTCAATGCTGCTACACAAAAAGTTGAAGCTGGTTTACCAATTCCTGTAGTGATTACTGTGTACAACGATAAGTCGTTCACATTCATCATGAAAACTCCTCCTGCTGCTATTCTTCTTAAGAAAGCTGCTGGTATCCAAAAGGGTTCGGCTGTACCTAACAAAACTAAAGTTGGTAAGTTGACTCGCGCTCAATTGGAAGAAATTGCGACTACTAAAGAACCAGATTTAACTGGTGCTGATTTAGACGCACGTGTACGTACCATTGCTGGTTCTGCACGTTCTATGGGCTTGGAAGTGGAGCTTTAAGACATGGCTAAATTAACTAAACGTCAAAAAGCTATTGCAGCTGCTGTAGAAGCAAACAAAGTTTATACTTTGGAAGAAGCTGTACAAGTATTAACAAGCCTTCCTGCTGTTAAATTCAAAGAATCTTTGGATGTTTCAGTAAACCTAGGTGTTGATCCTCGTAAATCAGACCAAGTTGTTCGTGGCGCGACTACACTTCCTGCAGGTACTGGTAAAACTGTACGTGTTGCTGTGTTTGCTCAAGGTGCTGCTGCTGAAGCTGCTAAAGCTGAAGGCGCTGACATCGTTGGTTTTGATGACTTAGCTGAAAGCATTCAAGCTGGTAACCTTGACTTCGACGTAGTAATTGCTGCTCCTGATGCAATGCGCGTTGTTGGTAAGTTAGGTACTATTCTTGGTCCACGTGGCTTAATGCCAAACCCTAAAGTGGGTACTGTAACTCCTGACGTAGCTGGCGCTGTTAAAAACGCTAAAGCTGGTCAAGCACGTTACCGTGTAGACAAGGCTGGTATTATCCATGCTGCGATCGGTCAAGTAGGTTTCTCTGAAGAAGCTGTTCGCTTAAACCTTGAAGCTCTTGTAGCTGACCTTAAGAAAGCAAAACCTGCTACTTCTAAAGGTGTTTACATCAAAAAGATCACTTTAAGCTCAACTATGGGTCCTGGTCTTACTGTTGATGTAGCAAGCGTTTCTAAATAAGTTTCGACTTATTAAAGAATTTTAAAGCCCTGAGTAAAAATTAAAGTGTTGCTTTAATTTTTACGCAAGAAATGCTCCGTCGTATTTTGCAAACTTAGGCAAACTTTGAATTGATAAATATTTGTTTATCAGCGTCAAAGACCTCAGGCGAAGAAAGTTTTTATGCTTTTTTCTTAATATTCCAGCCGGAGTAGACGCGGTGGTGTGATTTGTTCATCCTCCGCGTGTTGATTTAGAGATAAATCAACGAAATTGGGAGTGCATTCTGTGAATGCATAAATCACCGTTAGGAGGTTTTACAATGGCTCTTCTTATCGAAGGCAAAAAACAGATCGTAGCTGAAGTAACTGAAGTTGCTTCTACTGCATTTGCTGCTGTTGTTGCTGACTACCAAGGTTTAACAGTAGAACAATTAACTGCTCTACGTGTTGAAGCTCGTAAACTAGGTGTTGCTACTCGTGTAGTTCGTAACACTTTGGCTAAGCGCGCTCTTCAAGATACTCAATTCAATATCTTGAACGAAGACCTTGTTGGCCCAACAATTTTAGCTTTCTCAACTTCTGAAGACGACATGGGCGCAGCTGCTCGCTTGTTTGAAGAATTTGCTAAAACTAACAAAGCATTTGAACTTAAAGCTGCTGCATTTGACGGCAAACTTTATAAAGGTGCTGAAGTTAGCGTTATTGCGAATCTTCCAAACCAAGAAAAAGCGCTTACTATGCTTGCAAACGTTCTTCAAGCTCCTATTTCGAAATTGGGTCGCCTTATTACTGCGCTCAAAGAGAAAAACGAGTCAGAAGCTGCATAAGCTTAAACTTAAACACACATCATTCAATACCCATTTGGAGTTAATCTCATGGCTTTAACAAACGAAGAAATCTTAAACGCAGTTTCTGAAAAAACTGTTCTTGAACTTGTTGAACTTATTTCTGCTTTCGAAGAAAAATTCAACGTATCTGCTGCTGCTGTAGCTGTAGCTGCTGGTCCTGCTGCTGGTGCTGCTGCTGAAGAGCAATCAGAATTCAACGTTGAGTTGACTTCTTTCGGTGCTAACAAAGTAGCTGTAATTAAAGCAGTTCGTGAAGTTACTGGTCTTGGTCTTAAAGAAGCTAAAGATTTAGTTGAAGGCGCTCCTTCACTTCTTAAAGAAGGCATTTCTAAAGAAGAAGCTGAAGAACTTAAGAAAAAGCTTGATGAAACTGGCGCTACAATTACTGTTAAGTAATTTTGCCAGGGGGCAAATTTTAATTTGACCCCAAAAATTGGCTGATGGCTCTTGGGTCATCAGCCTTTTTGCGTTACAATAATCGGCTCGATTTTTGTTTGTGTGGCTTAAAATCCACCAGTCAATAAAAGATATATAAAATCAAACGCTTACCAATATTTTTTTAAGTTTGAAAATATTGTTAAGCGTTTTAATACCACTATAATTTGCAGCATTTGTCTAAGTGGTGGCCATATCGGCCTGCGTAATTCCTTCTAAACTTGTTCTGCAGGCGAGTTTAGTTTACTTTCCGAGGACTCCAGATGGCATACTCATATACCGAAAAGAAACGGATCCGTAAGAATTTTGGTAAATTGCCCCAAGTAATGGATGCTCCGTACTTGCTAGCGATTCAAGTTGACTCGTACAGAACATTCTTACAAGATGGCAAAACTCCAAAAAACCGCGAAGATATCGGTCTCCAAGCCGCATTTCGTTCAGTTTTTCCTATAGAAAGTTATTCTGGCAATGCTGCTTTAGAATTTGTTGAGTATAGTCTTGGTAAGCCTGAGTTTGATGTGCGTGAATGTATTCTTCGCGGCTCAACTTATGCGGCACCAATGCGCGTTAAAATTCGTTTGATCCTAAAAGATCGCGAAACAAAATCTATTAAAGATGTGCGTGAGCAAGAAGTGTACATGGGTGAAATGCCACTCATGACAGATAACGGTACATTCGTTATTAACGGTACTGAACGTGTAATTGTATCTCAATTACACCGTTCACCAGGCGTATTCTTCGATCACGATAAAGGCAAAACACATTCAAGTGGTAAAGTTCTTTATTCTGCTCGTATCATTCCTTACCGTGGTTCATGGTTAGATTTTGAATTTGATGCGAAAGATTTAGTATACGTACGTATCGACCGTCGTCGTAAATTATTAGCAACTGTTGTACTTCGTGCTTTAGGTTATAAAGATGAGCAGATCTTAGATTTATTCTTTGAGAAAGTTCCTGTTTACCTAGACATGGGTAGCTACCAAATTGACCTTGTGCCTGAGCGCCTTCGTGGTGAAATGGCTCAATTCGACATTCTTGATGCTGACGGCAAAGCGATTGTTGAACAAGGTAAACGTATTAATGCGCGTCATGTTCGTCAAATGGAAGCTGCTGGCTTAACTAAGCTTTCAGTTCCTGATGAATACTTGTATGAACGTATTACTGCTGAAGACATCGCTTTACGTGATGGCGACGTAATTGCTGCAAACACAGTATTGAGCCATGAGATCATGGTTAAGATTGCAGAAGGCGGCGTGAAGCAGTTCAATATTCTGTTCACAAATGACATCGATCGTGGTTCATTCATTGCAGACTCTCTACGTGCAGATACGACTACTAGTCGTGAAGAAGCACTTGTAGAAATCTACAAGGTAATGCGTCCAGGCGAGCCACCAACAAAAGAAGCTGCTGAAAACTTATTCAACAACTTATTCTTCTCATCTGAGCGTTATGACTTATCTCCTGTAGGTCGTATGAAGTTCAACCGTCGTTTAGGTCGTCCTTACGAAGTTGGTACAGATCAGAAGTCACGTGAAGTTGAAGGTATTTTATCGAACGAAGATATCACTGATGTTTTAAAAACATTAATTGAAATTCGTAACGGTAAAGGTGAAGTAGACGATATCGATCACTTAGGTAACCGTCGTGTTCGTTCTGTTGGTGAAATGACAGAAAACCAATTCCGTGTTGGTTTAGTTCGTGTTGAGCGTGCTGTTAAAGAGCGCTTAAGCCAAGCAGAAACTGATAACTTGTCTCCGCAAGATTTAATTAATGCGAAGCCTGTTGCTGCTGCAATCAAAGAATTCTTTGGTTCAAGCCAGTTATCTCAGTTCATGGACCAAAACAACCCATTATCTGAAATCACGCATAAACGTCGTGTATCAGCTCTTGGTCCCGGTGGTTTGACTCGTGAACGTGCGGGCTTTGAAGTACGTGACGTACATCAAACTCACTACGGTCGTGTATGTCCAATTGAAACACCTGAGGGTCCAAACATTGGTTTGATCAACTCGCTTTCTGTATATGCTAAAGCGAACAACTTTGGTTTCTTAGAAACTCCATACCGTAAAGTTGTTGATGGCCGTGTTACTTTAGATATCGAATACTTATCTGCAATTGAAGAAGTAGGTACTGTAATTGCACAGGCCGATTCTGCAGTTGATGCTGATGGTAACTTATTAGAAGAAGTTGTATCTGTACGTCACCAAGGTGATTTCGTACGTATGCCTCCTGAAAAAGTAACGCATATGGATGTATCTGCTCAGCAGGTTGTATCTGTAGCTGCGTCACTTATTCCGTTCCTTGAACACGATGATGCTAACCGTGCATTGATGGGTTCAAACATGCAACGTCAGGCAGTTCCTACGTTAATCGCAGACAAGCCACTTGTTGGTACTGGTATGGAAGCGAACGTAGCACATGACTCTGGTGTATGTGTGATCGCGAAACGTGGTGGTCGTATCGAATTTGTTGATGCATCGCGTGTAGTTATTCGTGTAAATGAAGACGAAATGATTGCAGGTGAAGCGGGCGTAGATATCTACAACCTCATCAAATACACACGTTCTAACCAAAATACATGTATTAACCAAAAAGTACTTGTTAGCCTAGGCGATCAAGTTGGTCGTGGTGACGTGCTTGCTGATGGTCCATCTACTGACGGTGGTGAATTGGCTCTTGGTCAAAACATGCGTGTAGCGTTCATGACTTGGAACGGTTACAACTATGAAGACTCGATCTTATTATCTGAGCGTGTTCTTCAAGAAGATCGTTTAACTTCGATTCATATTCAAGAACTTTCATGTGTTGCTCGTGATACTAAGTTAGGTGCAGAAGAAATTACTGCCGATATTCCTAACGTGGGTGAAGCTGCATTATCGAAACTTGATGAGTCAGGTATTGTTTATATCGGTGCTGAAGTTGCTGCTGGTGATATCCTTGTAGGTAAAGTAACGCCTAAAGGTGAAACACAGTTAACACCAGAAGAAAAATTGCTTCGTGCAATCTTCGGTGAAAAAGCTGCTGACGTTAAAGACTCATCTTTACGTGTATCTTCAAGCGTTAAAGGTACAGTTATTGACGTTCAAGTGTTTACGCGTGATGGTCTTGAAAAAGATGAACGTGCTCAAGCAATTGAAAAAGCTCAGCTTGATGCTTACCGTAAAGATTTGAAAGAAGAGTTTAAAATCTTTGAAGAAGCTGCTCGTGAACGTATCATTCGTTTATTGAATGGCAAAGAATCTAACGGTGGCGGTACAACTAAACGCGGTGACAAGCTTTCTGAAGCTGTGTTGTCTGGTTTAGAGCTTGTTGATTTGTTGGATATCCAACCAGTTGATGAAGCAATCGCAGAGCGTTTAACTCAAATTCAGGTGTTCTTGAAAGAGAAGAGCCAAGAAATTGATGAGAAATTTGCAGAGAAAAAACGCAAACTTTCTACAGGTGATGAACTTACAACTGGCGTATTGAAAGTTGTTAAAGTTTACTTAGCTGTTAAACGTCGCATCCAACCGGGTGACAAAATGGCGGGTCGTCATGGTAACAAAGGTGTTGTATCAAACATCTTACCAGTAGAAGACATGCCACACGATGCAAATGGTGTTCCAGTTGATATCGTACTTAACCCTCTGGGTGTACCTTCACGTATGAACGTGGGTCAGATTCTAGAAACTCACTTGGGTATGGCTGCTCGCGGTCTTGGCGAAAAAATCGACAAGATGATGCAAGAGCAACGTACGATCATGGAGCTTCGTGAATTCTTAGATAAGATTTACAACAAAGTTGGTGGCGAGCAAGAAGATCTTGACAGCTTAACTGACCAAGAAGTTCTAGCACTTTCTAAGAACTTGCGTAAAGGTGTTCCTTTAGCAACTCCTGTATTTGACGGTGCTGATGAAGGTCAAATTAAAGAGTTATTAGAACTTGCGGGCATTTCACGTACTGGTCAAACAGTATTGTATGATGGTCGTACAGGTGAGCGTTTTGACCGTCCTGTAACAGTTGGTTACATGTATATGTTGAAACTGAACCACTTGGTAGACGACAAAATGCATGCGCGTTCTACTGGTTCTTATTCTCTAGTTACGCAACAGCCGCTTGGTGGTAAAGCACAATTCGGTGGTCAGCGTTTCGGTGAGATGGAAGTTTGGGCACTTGAAGCATACGGTGCAGCTTACACGCTACAAGAAATGCTTACAGTTAAGTCGGATGACGTTGAAGGTCGTACTCGTATCTACAAGAACATTGTAGATGGAAACCATTATATGGATCCAGGTATGCCAGAATCGTTCAACGTATTGACCAAAGAGATCCGTTCTTTAGGTATCAACATTGAACTGAAAAATGGTGACTAATTAGTTCCATTTAATCCCCCCAACCCCCTTTGAGAAAGGGGGAGTTCTTACTCGAAAGGGTTGGAGCTTCCCTCCTTAGAAAAAAGGAGGGATTGAGGGAGGATTACTCAGTTAAAAAACAATATTTGTGACCCAGTTGTTGAGTGAAAATCTCCACAACACACGGAGAAAAAAATTGAAAGACTTGCTCGATATCATGCGCAAAAAGACGGATTCAGACGGTCATGCTCCAGTAGAGTTTGATCGCATCCGTATTGGTCTTGCGTCACCAGAAATGATTAAGTCATGGTCTCATGGTGAAGTTAAAAAACCTGAAACCATTAACTATCGTACGTTCAAACCAGAACGTGATGGTTTATTCTGTGCCAAAATCTTTGGTCCAGTAAAAGATTACGAATGCTTGTGTGGTAAATACAAGCGTATGAAATACAAAGGCGTCATTTGTGAAAAATGTGGCGTTGAAGTAACAACTGCGAAAGTTCGTCGTGAACGTATGGGTCACATCGAATTAGCTTCTCCAGTTGCACATATTTGGTTCTTGAAATCATTACCAAGCCGTATCGGTTTATTACTTGATATGACGCTTCGTGATATCGAACGTGTATTATATTTCGAATCTTATGTTGTAACTGACCCAGGTATGACTCCATTTGAGAAATACCAACTTCTTAATGATGAAGAATACTTCAATGCGTTAGAAGAACACGGTGATGAATTCACTGCGAAAATGGGTGCGGAAGCCGTTCAAGATTTGTTAAAAGATATCGATCTTGAAAACGAAATTTCACGTTTACGTGAAGAAATTCCAAATACAACTTCAGAAACAAAGCTTAAGAAATCTTCTAAGCGTTTGAAGTTAATGGAAGCGTTTAAAGAGTCGAACAACAAACCAGAATGGATGGTGTTAACAGTACTTCCTGTACTTCCACCAGATCTTCGTCCGTTAGTTCCTCTTGAAGGTGGTCGTTTCGCGACTTCTGACTTGAACGATCTTTACCGTCGTGTGATTAACCGTAACAACCGTTTAAAACGTCTTCTAGACCTTGCTGCTCCAGACATTATCGTACGTAACGAAAAACGTATGTTACAAGAGTCTGTAGATGCATTGTTAGACAACGGTCGTCGTGGTCGTGCAATTACTGGTTCGAACAAACGTCCTCTTAAATCTTTGGCAGATATGATCAAAGGTAAACAAGGTCGTTTCCGTCAAAACTTACTTGGTAAGCGTGTTGACTACTCGGGCCGTTCGGTAATTACAGTAGGTCCTACTTTACGTTTGCACCAATGTGGTCTTCCGAAAAAAATGGCACTTGAATTATTCAAGCCATTTATTTTCGCTAAACTACAAGCATCTGGTCAAGCAACAACCATTAAAGCTGCGAAGAAAATGGTTGAGCGCGAAACTCCAGAAGTTTGGGACGTTCTTGCATCTGTAATTCGTCAACACCCTGTAATGTTGAACCGTGCGCCAACACTTCACCGTTTAGGTCTTCAAGCATTTGAACCTATTCTTATTGAAGGTAAAGCGATCCGTCTTCACCCGTTAGTTTGTGCGGCATTTAACGCCGACTTTGACGGTGACCAAATGGCGGTACACGTACCATTAACACTTGAAGCTCAATTAGAAGCTCGTGCGTTAATGATGTCGACAAACAACATCTTGTCTCCAGCGAACGGTGAACCAATCATCGTACCTTCTCAAGACGTTGTCTTGGGCTTGTATTACATCACTCGTGATGCGATCAATGCCAAAGGTGAAGGCATGGTGTTTGCGGATACTGACGAAGTAAACCGTGCACTTGCAACAGGTCAAGTAGATTTACACGCTCGCGTTAAAGCTCGTGTACATCAAACTGTAATTGACGAAGATGGTAACCGTGAACAGCAAACGATTGTTGTAGATACAACTCCTGGTCGTTGCTTACTTTGGGAAGTTGTTCCTGAAGGTATGGATTTCCAACAAATTAACCTTGAGATGACTAAAAAGAATATCTCTAAGTTAATTAACTCTTGCTACCGTAAATTAGGTCTTAAAGATACAGTTATCTTTGCTGATCAATTGATGTACTTGGGCTTCCGTCAAGCGACTCGTTCAGGCGTTTCTGTTGGTATGGAAGACATGTTAATTCCACCAAACAAAGAAGCGATCATTGCAAAATCTGAAGCTGAAGTTCGTGAAATCGAACAACAGTTTGAACAAGGTTTCGTAACTGCTGGTGAGCGTTATAACAAAGTTGTCGATATTTGGGCGCGTACAAACGACCAAGTAGCGAAAGCGATGATGGATAACTTATCTTTCACAACTGTTAAAAACAAACAGGGTGAAGATGAGAAGCAAAAATCATTCAACTCAATCTACATGATGTCTGACTCTGGTGCCCGTGGTTCGGCAGCTCAGATTCGTCAGCTTGCAGGTATGCGTGGTTTGATGGCTAAGCCAGATGGCTCGATCATTGAAACTCCTATTAAGGCGAACTTCCGTGAAGGTTTGACAGTACTTCAGTACTTCATTTCAACACACGGTGCACGTAAAGGTTTGGCCGATACAGCACTTAAAACAGCAAACTCGGGTTACTTAACTCGTCGTCTAGTAGACGTAGCGCAAGACTTAGTTATTACTGAGCCAGATTGCGGTACTTTAGGCGGTCTTGTAATGACTCCGTTCATTCAAGGTGGCGATGTAATCGAGAACTTAGGTACTCGAGTTCTTGGTCGTGTACTTGCTGAAGACGCGAAAAAACCAGGTTCTGATGATGTAATTCTTCCACGTAATACATTAATCGATGAAAAACTTGCTAACTACTTAGAAGAGCAAGGTGTCGATGAAGTTAAAGTGCGTTCAGTAATTGCATGTGAATCTACATTTGGTGTTTGTGCGAAATGTTATGGTCGTGACCTAGCTCGCGGTCACTTGGTAAACCCAGGTGAATCTGTGGGTGTAATGGCTGCTCAATCAATTGGTGAGCCAGGTACACAGTTAACAATGCGTACGTTCCACGTAGGTGGTGCTGCGAGCCGAACTTCTGCTGCTAATAGCATTCAAGTTCGTAACAAAGGTACAGTACGTTTCCACAATGTGAAAACAGTACAGCATGCGAAAGGTCACTTAGTATCAACTTCACGTTCAGGTGAAATTGGTATTGCTGATGATATCGGTCGTGAACGCGAACGTTATAAAATCCCTTACGGTGCATCAATCATCATTAAAGATGGTGAGACTGTTGAAGCAGGCGGTATTGTTGCAACTTGGGATCCGCATACACATCCACTTGTTACAGAATTCGCAGGTAAAGTACGTTTCAGCCAAATCGCTGATGGCGTAACTGTTACATCGAAAACTGATGATGCAACAGGTATGACAACTATTGAAGTTTTACCAGTGACTTCACGTCCTGCGTCAGGCAAAGATATGCGTCCTGCTGTAGTATTAGATCAGGCTGATGGTGCTGAACAGTTCTACTTCTTACCACAAAACACAATTCTTTCTGTTCGTGATGGCGAAACAATTGGTGTGGGTGATGTAATTGGTCGTGTACCACAAGAATCTTCACGTACTCGTGATATTACCGGTGGTCTTCCACGCGTAGCCGATTTATTCGAAGCACGTAAACCGAAAGAGCATGCAATTCTTGCTGAGATTTCTGGTGTTGTGAGCTTTGGTAAAGAAACTAAAGGTAAGAACCGTCTTGTGATTACTCCGGATGATGGCTCTGAAATTTATGAAGAGTTAATTCCGAAATGGCGTACGATTAACGTGTTCGAAGGCGAACATGTAAACCGTGGTGAAACTGTTTCTGACGGTCCACAAAATCCACATGACATCTTACGCTTGAAAGGTGAAGTTGCGCTTACAAACTACATCGTGAACGAAGTTCAAGACGTATACCGTCTCCAAGGTGTAAAAATCAACGATAAGCACATTGAAGTCATCGTACGTCAAATGTTGCGTAAAGTTGAAATCACTGACGGTGGTGATACAAGCTTCATCAAAGGCGAACAAGTGGAATACATCCGTGTTGTTGGCGAAAACCAAGCTGTACTTGCTCAGAACAAGTTCCCAGCGAAGTTTGAACGTCAATTAATGGGTATTACAAAAGCATCGCTTTCTACTGACTCATTTATCTCTGCTGCATCGTTCCAGGAAACAACTCGTGTGTTAACTGAAGCTGCTGTAACAGGTAAAGAAGATGATTTACGTGGCTTGAAAGAAAACGTTGTTGTGGGTCGTTTGATCCCAGCGGGTACAGGTCTTGCTTACCACTTAGAGCGTCGTCGTCAAGAATCAGAAGCTGCAGAATTTGAGCTTGTAAATGATTTCTCTGATGTAGACCAAGCATTGAGCCAAGCATTTAACGAAGAATTCTAATTTATCGTTACTTGATTGCAGAAAAGGCGCCTTAGGGCGCCTTTTTTATTATAAATAGAGCATAGTAATTATTTAAAGGGGAGAGATATGAAATTAGAAGAAGTGGAAAATATTTGTGTTAAGGCTGAAAATGAAACAAAAGAAAAACGATACGATGAAGCTATTATCTTATGGAAATTAGTGCCAATAGAATTTATTAAATTATATGCTAAAGCACAATTTAGATTAGGTGTTATTCATAGACAGAAAAAACAGTTAGATAAAACAATATATTATTTGAATCAAGTACCTTTAAAAGGAGAATATTATTTTAAAGCTCAATTTTTATTAGGGATGGCTTTAATGGAGATGGGTAAAACAGATAAAGCAATTCAATATTGGGAAAAAGTACCTAAGAATGAGCTAAATTTTTATGAGAATGCTCAATTTTTAATGGGTACGTATTTTTTAGGAGAAAGTCAATTTGATAAAGCAGCGGATTATTTGAAAAAAGTTACAAAATTTAAAAGTGACATTTATGCTAGAGCTCAATTCAATCTTGGGAGTGCTTTTAGTCAACAAGGATATATTGATGAAGCAAAAAATGCTTGGGAAAATATAATTGAAAGTGAAACAGAAGCATATGCCCTCGCTCAATTAAATTTGGGGGTAATCGAATTTGATAATATGAATTTGGATAATGCTATTGCTTATTGGAGTAAAGTACCTATAACTCAAATGGAACCATATAGTTCGGCACAATGGAATTTAAGTCGAGTATATTTAAAAAGTGATAAATTTAATGATTTAGTTGATGCTTTATTGAAAATTGATAAAAGATCGAATATTTATAAAACATATACTTATTATATTGAGCTTTATTTAAACATTTCTATGTGTAAATCTACTCATAAACATGATTTTTATTTGATTTACAACGAAGTTGAAAAAATATTAAAACATTTGTATTTGTCTTCAGATTATGAATCTTTGGTTTCACATTATACAAATATATCAGTATCTAAGTTATTACTTTCTAAAACGGAAAATAAGTTTCAATCAGCATTTCGATTAAATACTATTAACTTGATGAATGATCCTGAAGAGGGGTTATTGATGAACAAATTATTTCAGTTAGATTCTAGTATTGCGATGGACGATGTTACATTTATTAGTTGTTTTACATTACATTATGATTGCTTAAATCAGTATCGTTTATACTCGAAAGAAGATCAGCAAGAGGCTACAGGATTAAGCTTAGTTATTTCAATGGAATATTTTGCTACGTGTCTTAATGTGACAAAAATGATTAATATAGGTAAGGATGCTGCTTTATGTAAGCGTCCGCTGAATCCCACTTTTTCTAACTCATTAATACCGCGATAGTGTCCACTAAATTTTAAGTGGACACCTATTTATGGATTTAAAGACAGTTATAGACAGCACACCAACGCTAAAAAAGCCTCGTCGAACCTTCACGGCTGAATTTAAACATCAACTTATTCAGCAATGCCAGCAGCCAGATACATCAGTGGCCAAGGTCGCAATGCAACATCAGATCAATGCCAATCTGTTGCATAAATGGATTCGTCAATCCAGATCAATACCCCCTGCATTAACAACCCCATCTAGTCCACAGACTGACTTTCTTCCGGTCATGCTTCACCCGACTCCAGCCAAACAAGACGCACCTCCGCTATCTGTTCCGGAGAAGAATACTGTCGCTCATATCAGAATTCCACTGCATCAGAAACAATGTTCTGCAAGAGATCAGGTGATCGAAATCGAATGGCCAGTGGAATCGGCCAAGGAGTTGCTGCTTTTACTTCAGGGCTTGATCAAATGATCCGTATCGATGAAATCTGGCTCTCTACCCAGCCGATGGACATGCGTGCGGGTATGGATACGGCTATGGCGCAGATCATGAAAGCCTTTGGCTACATTAAACCGCATTGTGCTTACCTGTTCTGTAATAAACGTGGCCATCGCATGAAAGTGCTGGTACATGATGGACTGGGCATCTGGCTGTGTGCCCGGCGGCTGGAACAGGGAAAATTCCACTGGGCGCAGGTTCACCAGGGTGAAAGCATGGCGATCAGTCCGGAACAGTTACAAGCACTGATCCAGGGTTTGCCCTGGCAGCGCATTGGACGACAGCAGGTGGTGACGATGCTTTAAACCAGGCTGGTCCATTCTGCTATTCTCCAAACGTTCTATTTCCTCTGCGTCATGACCTCAGGCATACTGCGGTCATGAATACGCTGCCAGACTTAAGCCAACTGACCCATGAACAACTGCTGGAATTTACCAGACAGTTGGCAATGCAGCATCAGTCTCTGGCACAATCAAATCAAGAATTAGAAAAATCAAACCAGCAATTGGATGCCAAAGTTCAACATCTTTCTATTCTCAATCAAAAATACGAGCATGAACTGGCGCTGTTTAAACAGCACAAATTCGGTAGTAAAAACGAACATCTCACCGCAAAACAAATCCATCTGTGGGATGAGGCGGTCGAAGAAGATATCACAGCAGTCGATCTGGAACTGGAGCGGCTGAATGCAGATAAAACCGATGCAGCGACACACAAAGCCAAAGCAAATAAACCTAAACGTCGACTGCTGCCCGATCATCTACACACCATTCGTATTGAGCATGAACCAACATCAACCCAATGTGCTTGTGGCTGCCAACTCCGTCGTATCGGCGAAGATATCAGTGAAAAACTGCATTTCAGACCGGCACAGTTCTATAAGGAACAGCATGTGCGTGGCAAATGGGTCTGTGATCAGTGTGACACCCTGACTCAGCAAGCGATGCCCGCCTATGTGATTGATAAAGGCATTGCTTCACCTGAACTGCTCAGCCATGTGCTGGTCTCGAAATACGCTGATCATTTGCCGCTGTACCGTCAGCGCCTGATCTATCAGCGGGCGGGCATTGATCTGTCCAGATCTACTTTATCTGACTGGATTGGTCGCTGCGGTGTGGAACTGGAACCTCTGGCCAATGCCTTAAAACAGGTGGTGCTGCAACAGCGGGTGCTGCATGCAGATGAAACACCAGTCACCATCATGCGGATGGGTGAGAATGATAAAAAACCGAAGAAAGGTTATGTCTGGGCCTATGCCACTACACAGTACAATCCAGTTCAAGCCGTGATCTATGACTTTCAGGATAGTCGTTCAGGTCAGCATGCAGAAGAGTTCCTGAATGGCTGGCAGGGCCATCTGGTCTGTGATGATTACAGCGGTTATAAAGCACGCTTTAAATCAGGCGATGTCATTGAGGTGGGCTGCATGGCACATGCACGTCGTAAATTTCATGAACTGCATGTGACCGGGAAAAGTCAGATCGCTGAACAGGCATTAGTGCTGATTCAGAAACTGTATGCGATAGAAGCAGAACTCAGGAAAAAGACCGATGGTACAGCAGAACAGCGCCGCGAATACCGACAACAGCATAGTCAACCGGTGATGCAACAACTGTATGAATGGCTCAACCAACATCAACTGACTGTGCCATCGAGTTCTCCAACCGCCAAGGCGATCAATTACACTCTGAAGCGTTGGCCAGCTTTAAGCCGCTATCTGGATGATGGCAATCTACCGATTTGCAATAACTGGGTGGAAAACCAGATGCGCCCCTGGGCGTTGGGACGTAAGAACTGGTTATTTGCAGGTTCGCTGCGCAGCGGTCAGCGAGCAGCCAATATTATGACATTAATCCAGTCAGCAAAGCTGAATGGGCTGGATCCGTATGCCTATTTAAGTGATGTGCTGAAAAGATTGCCGACACATAAAGTGACTCAGATTGAAGAATTGCTACCACACCGCTGGAAACCTGAACCGAATTAAAAAATAGGCATGGGGTTCAGCGGACGCTTAC